>CAZADU010000673.1:0-11202 GCA_964483945.1 uncultured bacterium | reverse complement strand
CGCGGTCACCGGCCTGACCGCTCGCCTGCTCATCGTGGACGATTGCCCGCGCACGAATGCGGCTAACCTGCGCTTCGACACCCTGTACTCGAACAGTGCCGGCCGCGTCGGACTGCTGGCGAGCGAGTACTCGATCCTGCGACTCGACGTCACACAGCCGTTCAAGACGGCCAAGGACGTGGAGCAGACGTTCCAGCTATTTGATGCGGTGGTCTGGTACCGAGGCAACGAGGTGACGTTCTCGACGCTGTTGGACATGGCCGAGCCGGGCATCTCGGCGTACCTGAACTCGGGGGGCCGGTTCTACTTGGATGGGCTGTACTTGATCGCCGGCCGCAACGCCTCGGGTCCGTTGTCCGAGGACTTCGTGCGCGCTCACCTCGGAAGTCGCGGTATGCGTGGCGCATTCACAGTGACACCGACGTTCGCCGACACATCCATCGGGTTCGGCAACACCACCACCAACTCGTTCCTGCCGCATGTGACCGTGAACGGCGTCGTGCGACGCGATTCCATGTACGTGCGCCAGGTCTTCCAAGTGCGTTCGGGCGAGGCCGGTGGCTTGCGGCAGTTCGACTTCATTGACCGGGACGACGTGGTGTTGTGGGGTTCTCCCGGTATGCTCACGCCGGACTTCGGCGACAGCACCGCGGTGGGCGTGAGCGTGGTGCAGCCCAACGGCGGGCGGGCGATCGTTGTGTGCACCGTGCCGGGCGGCTCCCAGCCCCCGGTGGGTGCCGGTACTACAGCAGGGTCGGCCGCGAAGTTCATCACCAACATCTTCTACCACCTGGTCCTCGACCAGCCCTGAGGCCGGTCCAGCAACCGAGCTTTTGACTGCCGGTGCACCGGGTCCAGTTTTCCAGTGAATAACGAACTGACACTGGTACTTCATTCATTCTCTTAATGGAGGCGTTTTTCGGCCAGTCGCGTGCTCCCAATGGAGGGTGAACGGCTTTCACACCAGAAACCATCCTCCGGATGGAGCTTGCTCGCGCTCGAACGCACTGCGGAAATGGCTCCGAAACGTCGAAATTCCTTCGACTTGTGGTGCTCGATTGGTATCATGGCGGCGGTCAAGTTCCGGTCATTTCACCCCACGATCCTGACGTCGTACCACCGCAGCGATGGGTGCTCGTACCCGCGCGGGGAGGCATCGCCAGCACGCTTCACCGACCCCCTGATCGCGCTTCATCTCGTTGTCACTGTCCACCTGCACCGAGGGGTTCTCTCATGCACAAGTTGCTCCCGCGCTTCTTGGCCGCCGCCGCGCTCGTCTGTATGACGGGTGTCGCCTCGGCCACGCAGTTCCCGAACGCGACCTGCCCCGACTCCGTGACCATCCCGCAGATCCAGGATCCGGCGTTCAATCCCGCCTGCAAGCCGGCCGTGGGCGACACCGTCGCCGGGGTCGCCGGCATCATCATCGGCTTCGACCCCATCGCCACCGGCTTCGACCTGTTCATCCAGAACTCACAGGGTGGTCCGTTCAGCGGCGTGGACGTGTTCTTCCACAGCGTCAACCCCACGGTCTCGCCGTACAACTTCGCCCTCGGCGACTCGATCGTCGTCGAGTGGATGAAGACGGGCGAGTTCCAGAACTCAACGCAGGTGCTGGCCCCGAACAACAACTTCGGCGCTCCGAACGGCATCGTTCGCAAGGTGTCATCGGGCAACCCGCTGCCGCCGTTCTTCGTGGGCACGACGACGCAGCTCAACGAGCTCGCGGCCACCCTCCCGGCCTACGCGTTCGCGGAACAGTACGAGGGCTGTCTCGTCAAGATCAATGCGCCGCTCACGGTGGTGCGCACGTCGCTCACCGGCGGTCTCGGCACCAACGCGTTCATTGTCATCAACCCGGCCGCTCCGAGCGACTCGGTGTTCATCGACGGCAACAAGCTCACGGCGTACGCGCCGCCGCCGGTGGGCACGCCAGTCCTCAGCGTGCAGGGCATCGTCAACCAGGCGACGCGCGGCTATCGCATCATGCTGCGCAGTGGCAATGACATCGTCGTGAACACGCCGCCGAACGTCACTGACGCCTACCCGGTCCAGGACAACGTCCTCAAGGTGAAGTTCGACCGTAACGTCACCAATGCCTCGGCGACGAACGCCGCGAACTACTCGCTGGCTTCGTTCGGTTCGATCGACGCGGTCTCGGCGTCCGGCACGGACGGCGCTCTGCTGACGATCACCAATGGCCTCGCGCACGGCGACATCGAGGTGCTCACCGTGAATGGAGTCGTGGGTGTGGCCGCCGGCCTGCCCATGACCACGCCGCAGTCGCGCACGTTCGTGAACGGCATCCTCACCGCCGTAGAAGTGCAGTGGGCCGACCCCGACTCGCTCGTGATCGGCCCCGGCTGCGTGGATCGCTCGCGCTTTGCCGGCCCCGGTGGCCAGCTCACGCAGGGTCCGGGCGGCACGCGCGCCTCGATGGCCGCCGTGATGGGCGCTCGCTACGGCTCGGTCTACTACATGATGGACGCGGGCAACCCGAATCGTGGTGGTGTCGCGGCGTTCGCGCCGCCGGCCACGCTGATTACGGGCCGGGTCTACCGCCTCACGGGTGCGATCCAGGAGTTCTTCGGCGAGAGCGAGTTCTCCTTCATCAGCGAGGTCGAGGACCTAGGTGCCGGGGCGATTCCCTCACCGGTCAGCGTCACCGCCAAGGCGGCGCGCACCGACACCTGCGACTACTCGAACGCTGTTGTGGATGGCGAGCACTACGAGGGCCGTCTGGTCACACTGCCGCTGGTCAAGGTCGTGCAGCGCTTTGACCCGCTTCCGACCAACGGTTTCCACGTCGCCGACCAGTCGTTCCCGGACACGATCTTCGTCCAGAACTTCAATGGCGTGATGAACCCGTTCGTCGCCCCCGCGCTCGGCAGCCTCGTCACGGTGACGGGCGTCGTGCACTACGAGGGTGGCAGCTTCCGCATCGTGCCGCGTAATAGCGCGGACGTGACGAACCTTGGACTCGCGGGTGTTGGCGAGGGTGCCGGCCGCCTCGCGTTCAGCGTGTCACCGAACCCGGCCCGCACGGCGAAGTTCTCGTTCACGCTGCCGAAGGAGAGCGATGTCGAGATCGGCATCTATGACGTGGCCGGTCGCGAGGTCGTCTCGCTCGTGAAGGGTCACTTGCCCGCGGGTTCGTTCTCGCGGGAGTGGTCGGGCACGGACGCGAACGGCCGCACGGTCGGCGCGGGTGTTTACTTCGCCCGCATGAAGACCGCGGGCGTCGAAACCGCGCTCCGCACGGTGTTCCTGGGCCGCTGACGCGGGCCTCTCACCAGCGACGGCCGGTCGTCCCTCACGGGACGGCCGGCCGTCGTGTTCCAGGCGACAAGGTGGCGTTGGCCCGCTGGAGAATCGCTCCAAACCCGCGATTTGCGCGGGCTTTGGGCCCTCCCTATGATGCGCCGGTGAGCCTGACAGCCCCCAGCGGGCGCTTGAACCCGGAGAGCCGACCCACGTGAGTCCCCAGACCGTCCCGGACGGCCGCCGCGCCAGCGATTCGGCCACCGAGATGACCCAGCTCGTACTGCCGCATCACGCCAACGTGCACGGCTCGGTGCTCGGCGGGACGGTGATGCACTGGGTGGACCTGGCGGCCGCGATCGTCGCCAACCGGCACTCGCGACGCCCCGTGGTGACGGCCGCGTTCGACGAGATGGCGTTCCTGGCCCCGATCCAGGTCGGGCAGGTGGCGATCATCAAGGCGCGGCTGACCCTCGTGGACCGCAGCAGCATGGAGATCCGTGTGGACGTGCAGTCCGAGGACATGCTCACCGGAGAACGCCGCAGGACCGGCACGGCATACGTGACGTTCGTCGCACTGGACCCGGTCACCCGGCGACCCTCGCCGGTACCGCCGCTAGTTTTGGAGACAGAGGACGAGCGGGCCGAGTACGCGCGTGCGCAGGAGCGCCGCCGGCTGCGGCTCGAGCACCGCAAGGCGGCTCGCGCGCATTGAGCCCGTGCGGCCCGGCATCGCCGGGTGCCTGGGGCGCATCGAAATCGAACTGGAGCTGCATCGTCCGCCAGGAGCGGCCGGTCCCTGACGCATATGGAGTAAGGAGGACGTGATGGCGATCTCGATCGTGGTGCCGCAGTTGGGTGAGAGTGTGGCGGAAGGCACCGTGGCCCGCTGGTTGAAGGCAGTGGGCGACAAGGTGCGCAAGGAAGAGCCGATCGTCGAGATCCAGACCGACAAGATCAACGTCGAGATCCCCTCGCCAGCCGAGGGCACGCTGTCGGCCATCTCGGTGCCCGAGGGCACCACCGTGCTCGTGGGCACCGAGATCGGCCAGCTCTCTGGCATCGGGGAGGCGGCCAGCTCTCCCGCAGCGGCACCCGCCGCGGCCAAGGCCAGCGCGGCCGCGGCCGCCGCCGCCGCACCCGCCACGGCAGTCGCTGCGCCTCCCGCTTCGCCCGTCGCGCCCGTTGCCCCCAATCGCGTGCAGGGCACGAATGGCAGCGCGCAGGCGGAAGAATCGGCCGAGGGCCGCAACCTCTCGCCCGCGGTGCGCAAGATCATGCGCGAGCAGCGTGTGTCCATGGGTGAGCTCGCGACCGTTTCGGGCTCGGGTGTCGCCGGCCGCATCACTCGCGACGACCTGCTCGACTACTTGAAGCGTCGTGTGGCCGCTCCGGCCGCCGCGTCCCCACCGGCGTTCGCACCTGCCGCGCAAGTCACCGCCGCACCGGTTCCCTCGTTCCTCAAGCCCGCCGCTTCGGCCGCCGGCAGCGGCCCGCGCGAGACGACCGTGCCATTCACGCGCGTGCGCCGCGTCATCGCCGAGAACATGGTGAAGGCCAAGCACACCGCCGCGCACACGCACTGCTTCGACGAGTGCGACATGAGCGCGATCGTCGCACTGCGCAAGGAGTGGGCGCCCAAGCTCGAGACCCAGGGCATCAAGCTCACGTACATGCCGTTCTTCATCAAGGCGGCCGTGTTCTCCTTGAAGGAGTTCCCGTGGATGAACAGCTCGGTCGCTCCGCAGGGTGACGCGGTCACGGTCAAGCACTACTACAACATCGGCATCGCGGTGGGCCGTGACGACAAGGGGCTGATCGTCCCGAACCTCAAGGACTGCGACCGGAAGAACCTGGTGCAGCTGGCGGGCGAGGTGAACGACCTCGCCTCGCGCGCGCGCGCCGACCGGCTGGGCCCCGATGACATCCAGGGCGGCACGTTCAGCATCACCAACGCGGGCGTGTTCGGTGCGATCAACTCAGCGCCCGTGATCAACGTGCCCGAGGTGGCCATCCTGGGCGTGCACAAGATCGTCGATCGCGCGGTGGTGAGGCAGGGCCAGATCGTCGTGGCACCCGTCATGAACGCGTCGATCGGCTTCGATCACCGCGTCGTAGACGGCGAGCTGGCGGTGAAGTTCCTGCGCCGCTTCTGCGAGCTGCTCGAGAAACCTGAACTGCTGTGGTTCCACGCTTGATTCATTCACGCCGCGGGCGGCCTCGGGCCGCGACACACGACCTGTGAGGTTCGAGTGGATACGCTGAACGTCTGTGAGCTGGGCCCCGTGCGCTACCGCGACGGGCTGGTGCTCATGGACGCGCTCGTAGCCGCCCGCGCCGCAGGGGAGACCGGCGACTGGCTGCTCTACCCGGACCACGAGCCCGTACTGACCGTGGGCCGAGCCCCAAGCGAGGGCAACGTGCTCGCCGATATGGCCTCACTCGCCGCCGCCGGCATCGAGGTGGTCGAGGTCCCGCGCGGCGGCGACGTGACGTGGCATGGGCCGGGTCAGCTGGTGGGCTATCCCGTCGTGCACCTGGACCGCGTCGGCCGCGACCTGCACCGCTGGCTGCGCACACTCGAGGACGCCCTGATCGCCGCGCTCGCTCGCCACGGCCTCGAGGGCCGGCGTATCGCGGGCCGCACTGGTGTGTGGCTGTCGGAGCGTGAGAAAATTGCATCCATCGGCGTCGCCGTGCGCCGCTGGGTCGGCTATCATGGATTCGCGCTCAATGTGAGCAATCGCTTGGATCACTTCGGCCTCATCCACCCGTGCGGCTTTCACGACATCCGCATGACGTCGATGGCCGAAGCCCTCGGCGAACACGCGCCGACGCTTCGCCAGATACGAGCGGACGTGACGGCGGAACTCGTTGCACGACTGGGATATGAAGCAGTCGCCGAGGCCCCGCCCGGCGTCCCGTGGGCACTCACGGACATCGCGCGGAGCGCCGATACATCCAAGAATGAGGCCACGGACATCTCGTCCGCGGTCGTGAGATCGGGAGGGGTCCAGGCATGGTGACGTTGACGGAAGCCGCAAGCCGCAAGCTCGGCGAACTGTTGCAGCAGCAGGGCGGTGTGGTGGGTCTGCGCCTCACGGTGCAGCAGGGCGGTTGCTCGGGCTATTCGTACGGCATGTCGTTCGCCGAGGCGCAGCAGGAAGGCGACTGGGTGGGCGAGTTCGGCGGCGTGAAGGTGTTCGTGGATCCGCAGAGTGCGCCGGTGCTCAAGGGCGTCGAGGTGGACTGGGTCGAGTCGCTGCAGGCCACCGGATTCTCGATCCGCAATCCCAACGCGGTCAGCTCTTGCGGCTGTGGCAAGTCCTTCGAGACGAACTGAGTAGTTCTCGGGAGGCTGGTGTGCGCATCGAACTTTTCACCGTCGAAGAAGCCAACCGTGTCGCGGGCGAGATTCGTCCGCGGCTCGAACGGCTGGTCATGAAAAAGCGCGAGTTCGACCGCCTCGAGCGCCGCATGGAGATCCTGCTCGTGGCCACATCGGGCGCAGCAGCCGACAACCCCGATTCACTGGAGCTGCGTTCGCTCGAGGAGAAGCGTCGCCGGCTGGGCGAGTCCATCGGCAAGGGCGTGCAGGAGCTGCACGCCAAGGGTGCGTTGGTGAAAGATCTCGACCGCGGCCTCGTGGACTTCTACTCGCTGATGGGCGACCGGCTGGTGCACCTGTGCTGGCAGGTGAACGAACCCGATGTGTCGCACTGGCACTCGCTCGAGGACGGCTTCTCCGGCCGGCAGCAGATCAAGGAAGCCGGGCTGGAGTGAGATGAGCATCGTGGCGGGGCTCCCCTCGGCGGGAGCGAGACCTTTCGCGGACTACGTTGCACTCGACGCGGACACCATCCGCGAGCGCACGTGGGTCGCCAAGCGCGCGCTGGGGAAGCGCTGTGTCATCCTGGGGCATCACTACCAGCGCGAGAGCATCATCGAGTTCGCGGACTTCCGCGGTGACTCGTTCAAGCTCTCGCAATTGGCCGCGGCCCAGTCGACCGCCGAATACATCGTATTTTGCGGCGTGCACTTCATGGCCGAGTCGGCCGACGTGCTCGCGAGAGCGGGCCAGACGGTGATCCTGCCGGACATCAAGGCCGGCTGCTCGATGGCGGACATGGCCACGCTCGAGGACGTGGAGGACGCCTGGGACCAGCTGGTGTCGGAGCACGGCGACACGATCACGCCCATCACGTACATGAACTCGAGTGCCGCCATCAAGGCGTTCTGTGGCGCACGCGGCGGCGCGGTGTGTACGTCGAGCAACGCGCGCCAGGCGCTGGAATGGGCCTGGGCCCGCAAGCCGCGCGTGCTGTTCCTTCCCGACCAGCACCTGGGGCGCAACACGGCGTACCGCATGGGCGTGCCGCTGGAGCACATGGCCGAGTGGATCTGGCGTGCGCCCAAGCCGCGCCAGGTGAACGCACGCGCGTTCGAGCCCGACACGCGCATCGTGTTGTGGCGCGGCTTCTGTTCGGTGCACACCAAGTTCACCGCCACACAGATCGCCGAAGCACGCGCCGAGGATCCGCGCGTGAAGGTGCTGGTGCACCCCGAGTGCCCGTTCGACGTGGTGAGGGGTGCCGATCTCGTGGGCTCCACCGAGTTCATCATCGAGCAGGTGCGTGAGGCCAGTCCCGGCACCAGCTGGATGATCGGCACCGAGATCCACCTCGTGCACCGACTCGCACTCGAGCACCCCGAACAGCGCATCCGCTCGCTGCAGGCCAACGTGTGCCCGTGTGCCACCATGAACAGAATCGACCCGGCGCATCTGGTGTGGGCGCTGGAGAACCTGGTGGACGGCCACGTGGTCAATCGCGTGAGTGTTCCCGACCACGTGAAGCGCGACGCGCGCGTGGCACTCGACCGCATGCTGGCGCTCAAGGCCGGCGCGTCGCCGGCCGAGACCGCGGCACTGGCGAAGGACTGACATGAGCGACTCTGAAGATCTCGTGAGCATCGGCGAACCCGGTTCGCCCGACGCCCCCGACACCCCCGACACGCCCGACACGCCCGACACGCCCCACATCGGCGTGTACGGCGCGCCGCGGCCTGCCGTGCCCGAGCGCGTGCCGTTGGCCCCGCGCACGAAGGGCTGTGCGTCGGGTGCAGGCAGTGTGGGCGCGGTGGAGCCCGGTGAGTTCCGGCGCCTGCCGCCGTGGCTCAAGATCCAGCTCCCAGGTCAGGGGGACTACACCGAGACCAAGGCGCTCCTGCGCGAGAAGAAGCTCGTGACCGTGTGCGAGGAGGCCCGCTGCCCAAACCTGGGGCATTGCTGGGCACGCGGTACGGCCACGATTATGATCCTGGGCGAGTTGTGTACCCGCCGCTGTGGCTTCTGCGCGGTGGCCCCGGGCCGGCCCAACGGCTTCGTGGATTGGGACGAGCCGCGCCGCGTGGGCGAAGCCGTGGCGGCGATGAAGCTGCGCCACACCGTCATCACGTCGGTGGCGCGCGACGACTTGAAGGACGGTGGCAGTACCATCTTCGCCATGGTCATCGAGGAGATCCGCAAGCGCTCGGGCACCGTCGTGGAGGTGCTCATCCCCGACTTCCGCGGCTCACTCGAGGACCTTGAGCGCGTCATCGCCGCAGGACCTGAGGTCATCAACCACAATATCGAGACCGTCGAACGCCTGCACTCGGTCGTGCGGCCGAGTGCCCGCTACGACCGCTCGCTCGAACTCCTGAAGCGCGTGAAGGACTCGAACACGGGCATCAAAGTGAAAAGCGGCATCATGGTGGGTTTGGGCGAGACCGACGACGAGATGACGCGGACGTTCGAGGACCTGTTGGCACACGGCTGCGACCTGCTCACGATCGGCCAGTACCTGCGGCCCTCGAAAATGCACCTGCCCGTGGTGGAGTACGTGCACCCGGACCGGTTCGAGCGCTGGCGGGAGCAGGCCATGGCACTCGGCTTCGAGAGCGTCGCGAGCGGGCCGCTGGTGCGCTCGAGCTACCACGCCGACCTGCTGGCCGGCACGGTGAAGCCGGGCGAGGCGAGCAAGGTGGGGGCGTAGCGCGTCCCTTCGTGTTCTTCACAGACCAGCCACGCGAACCCGTTCAGTCGCCGCCGAGCCTGAGTAGCTGTCGCACCACCGCGCCGGAGCCCGCTTCGAGCTTGGCCCAGTACGCTCCTGGCGGCGAGGGTGCGCCTCGCGCGTCACGTCCAGCCCAGCGCGTCACATGGGGCGCGCCGTTCGAAACGCCGCGCTCACTCAGCACTACACGCCCCGCGGCATCGTGCACCGACAGCCGCCAGCGTTCGCCGACCGGAGTGGTCAGCGTGAACGCCACCTCGCCGCGGCTGGGGTTCGGCGCGGCCGCGAGTGAGATGCCCGGCGAGGGCCGCGGCCCGGTCGCGAGCGTGCCCAGGATCCGGTACCACGGCGCGGTCGTGGCGTCCCAGCGGAAGAACGCAAGCAGACTGTCGGCCACCTTCATCTGCCCCGTGGCGGACGGGTGCGTGCCGTCGGTCGCCAGTTCGCTGCACGCCCACGTGAGCCCGTCACTTCGCGGTGTCAGGCCGTCGGCCCACAAGTACGGGCCCCACGCGAGCCACGGCGACTCCACTGGGCCCACACCAGGGTCGTAGTTGAGCGCGGGGTCGCCTGCGAGCTGGCGCTCGATCACCTTGCGCACGGCGAAGCCCGACTCGTAGGCGTAGGGTTCGGGATTGAGCGTCGTAGTGGCGTAGCCGGCGTAAATGCGGCTCGTGAAGTAGGCGAGCTGGATGTTCGGGAACTTCACCTTGAGAATCCGCACGATGCGCGCGAGGTGTACGGCGAGCGACTCGCTCGAGACCACAAACGTTCCCGTGGGGCCCGCGTCGGCTTCCTTGATCCACGCCACTTGCGCTTGAAGCGGCGACGAGCCGCGACCACGCAGTCGCGTGGCGACGGAGTCCCAGTAGGGCACGGCGGGGTCGTCGATGACGCCGGCAGACTGCCCGCCCACCGCGCAGTCGATGACGCGGGTGGTGCTCCTGCGCAATGCGTCGGCGTCGCTCAGGGTGACGAAGCGCCGGAACTCCTGCGTGGCGTTGCTCATGCCGATCGAGATCAACACGACGCGGCCGTTGACGGGATCGGGCTGGCCGAGCGTGTCGAGCGGCACGATGCCCTGCGCGATGGCCAGCCCCGCGGCCTCGTGCGCCGCCGGGCGTGCATTGACGCCGCCGGGATAGAGCCCGCCCGGCACGCCCAGGTAGAGACCCGCCCCAAGATCGTTGAGCGGGATGCGTCCCGTGGACGTCTTCGTGCAGTCGGCGGCATTGGCCGACCCGGCGTACAGCATCAGGGCAGCGAGCAGCATGAGCAGTCGGAGCATCGGGCGGCCTCCTGTGAGTGGACAGGATAAGCCAGGTCGTTTCGAGGGTGGGATTGTGGAACGGTTTGGGCGCGTGTTGTAAGACGTAGTGCGCGAGGGACGGGCGCCCGGCCGAGAGTCTTCAACTGTCACGAGAGGGGACTAATCATACTCGATGCCGGACTTGAGCTTGCCCTGGGCGGCGGACGCAGGATCGCATGGAATGCAAGTTCGCCTGAATACGGAGCTGGCACACGCACGCTAGAAAGTCGTTGACACTCCTGATATTGAGTCCTACGGTGCCCGTTGCACGGCGCGATCAGCACAAATAGATTCGCGACTAATGTGATTCAACAGTACGGACCGTGTTCCGTCTCGCGGGGCTCCTATTGGTGTCAGTGGCCACCGCACGGCCGCCGATCACCGACGATTCCGCCTCCTGGATACTTCCTCTGGAGCGCAGGATTCCCGCTGCAGGTCCTCGGACGCCCCCCCCGATTGTTCCGAGCGTTACCCCCCCCGATTGGGCGCGCTCCTTGGGACCGATCCCTCCCTGGATTCGCACCCGCAGGGCCGTGGCCAGCGAACTCCTAAGGAGGGTCCAGGGTCGACAGGCGG
>CAZADU010000672.1:0-1532 GCA_964483945.1 uncultured bacterium | reverse complement strand
GCGGCGGGTGGCCAACGCCGCTCGCAACGGCGCGCGGCCACCGCCAGGAGGCCGCCTGTTGCAGCCAAGAGGCCGCGCGGCCACTGCCGGGCAGCCGCCGGGCGAAGCCGGTCAGTGCGCCGGCAGGCCCGCCAGCACCTCGAGCAGGATCGCGGCCGCATCGGTCCCCGCGCGCTTCTGCGCTTCGGCCGTGGACGCGCCCAGATGGGGAAGCGGCAGCACGTTCGCGAGCTTGAGCAGTGGATGGTCCGGCGGGGCCGGTTCCTTCTCGAACACGTCCACCGCGGCCGCACGCAGTTGGCCCGACTCGAGTGCCGCTTGAAGTGCGACCTCGTCCACCACGCCGCCGCGCGAGGCGTTCACCAGCACGGCGTCGGGCTTCATGAGGGCGAACTCGCGCGTCCCGATCGAGTGCCGTGTGTCGTCCGTGAGCGGCACGTGCAGCGTGAGCGCGTCGCACTCGCGCAGCACGGTGTCGCGGTCGGTCACCTTCACCCAGTCGAAGCCCGCGGGCGCGGTCTTCATGAGCGGGTCGTGCGCCATGACCAGCATGCCGAACGCGCGCGCGCGCAACGCCACTTCGCGGCCGATGCGGCCGAACCCGATCACTCCGAGCGTGCGGCCGTGCAGCTCGTGGCCGGCGTAACGGGACTTCTCCCAGCGCCCGGACTTGAGCTCCGCGGCTGCCTCGGCGACGTGGCGCTCGAGTGCGAGCAGCATGGCGAACGTGAGTTCGGCCACCGACAGTGTGTTCGCGTTGGGCGTGTTGCGCACCGCCACACCGCGCGCCTCGGCGGCCGCGCGGTCCACGTTGTCGAGCCCCGTCCCCGCGCGCACCACGACGCGCAACTCGGGTGCGCCGGCCAACACCTCGGCCGTCACCTTGGTGGCACTGCGCACGAGCAGCCCGTGCACACCCTTGAGTGCGATCATCAGGTCCTGCGCCGAGAGCCCCTTGGCCTCGGTCACGTCGTGGCCCGCATCGCGGATCAGCTGCACCGCGGCGGGGTCGATGCCGTCGCAGGCGAGCACCTTCAAGCCGCCTCCCACGCGCGGCGTGCGGCCTCGATCGCGCCACCGCCCTTGCCACCCAGCGTCTGCGTGCACTCCTCGAGCGCTCCCAGCACGACGTAGATATCGGACAGGTCGTACGCCCCCATGTGTCCGATGCGGATCATCTTGCCCTTCATGTGATCCTGCCCGCCTGCCACGGTGATGCCGTGCGTGACGCGCAGGCGCTTCACCACGGCCGCGGCGTCCACGCCGGCCGGCGGCTCGAGTGCCGTGACCGAGTCGGCGGGGCTCTTGGAGAACAAGGTCCAGCCGAGTGTCTGGGCACCTGCGCGCGTGGCGGCGCCCAAGCGGCGATGGCGCGCATGCACGTTCGCGAGTCCCTCCTCCTTCATCATGGTGAGCGCTTCGCCCACGGCGAAGATGAGGCTCACAGCAGGCGTGAACGCGCTCTCGCCCGCGGGCAGGTTCTTGCGGGCCTTGCGCAGGTCCCAGTAGAAGCGGGGCATGCGCTCGCCCTC
>CAZADU010000671.1:0-2936 GCA_964483945.1 uncultured bacterium | reverse complement strand
ACACCCGCCGTGCCGCCGCCCACTCAGGTGAACCCCGCGCCGTCGCGCCGCCGCCTGCCACTGGGTGCGCAGGTCGTGCTCGGCGTTGCCGTGGGCGCCGTGCTGGGCGTGGTGTTCGGCAACGAGCCCTGGCTCGGGCGCTACGGCAACGAGGATCTGGGCTCGCTCGGTCTGCTTGTCATCCGGCTCTTGAAGGCGCTCGCCACGCCTCTCATCCTGCTCGCGGTGCTGGACTCGTTCCTCACCACGGCACTCGGGGCCCGAACGTTCGGGCGGTTCGCCGGCATCTGCCTGACGAACATCACCGTGGCGATGCTCATCGGCCTCACCATTCTGAACGTGTTCCAGCCCGGGCTCGCATGGCGCGGCCACATCGAGGAGCTGACCGGGCAGGTGGTTGCCCCCGCACGAGCGTCGGGCCCGCCGCCGGCTGCCACGCTCGATCCGCTCAAGAACATCGCCGGCTACGTGCCCGAGAGCATCATCGAACCGTTGGCGAAGAACAGCATCGTCTCGCTCGTGTTTCTCGCCATCCTGTTCGGCGCCGCGCTGCGGCGCCTCAAGGATCGCGGCTCCCCGGGCATCGCCACGCTCGAGCCGGTGATCACCAGCCTGTTCGAGGCCACCACCACCGCGCTCATGTGGGTGGCGCATGCTGTGCCGTTCGCCGTGCTCGGCATCGTCGCACAAGTGGTGGGCCGCTCGGGACTCGATGTGTTCCGCGTGTTGTGGCTGTTCCTCGTGGTGATCGTCGCGGGGCTCCTGATCCACTCGCTCATCTACTACCCGCTCGTGGCATGGCTCGTGGGGCGCAAGAGCCCGCGCGAGTACCTGGGCCGCGGTGCCGACGCCGTGCTCACCGGGCTGTCCACCAACTCCAGCCTCGCCACCGTGCCGGTCACGCTGCGCTGCCTGCGCGACATGAAAGTGGGGGAGGCCTCGGCGCGTGTGTCGTCGTGCATTGGCACCAACTTGAATAACGACGGCATCATCTTGTACGAGGCGATGGCCACGGTGTTCCTGTGCCAGGCGTTCGGCTACGACCTGTCGTTCGCGCACCAGATGACCATCGTGCTCGCCTCGGTGGTGGCCGGCGTGGGCATCGCCGGAGTGCCCGAGGCCGGGCTGATCGTGCTGCCGCTCGTGCTCGCGGCCGCGGGCCTGCCCGAAGCCGCCGTCGCCGCGGCCATCCCGCTGATCGTGCCGGTGGACTGGATCATCGCCCGCGTGCGCTCGGGCGTGAACGTGCTGTCCGACCTGCTGGTCGCGATCCTGCTGGACCGTTTCGAGCGGCCGGCGAGGTGACGCGCCCCACACCCACGCGCTAAGTCCGCGCGAGCGAGCGGGCGCGAGCCGGGAGCGCGCTTTCTCCGCGCGGGTTACAGTCCCCGTCACCATGGCCCAGCACTTCCCGGAACTCCGCTTCCTCCAGTCCGCCGCGCGGGCATCCGACCTGCCGTCCTGCTACGCCGAAGTGGCGTTCGTCGGGCGCTCGAACGTGGGCAAGAGCTCGCTGCTGAACGCCGTCACCGGGCACAAGCAGCTCGCGCGCGTCTCGCGCACGCCGGGGCGCACACAGCTCATCAACGTGTTCGACGCGGGAGCCCAACGCTGGATCGTGGACCTGCCCGGTTACGGGTTCGCCAGCGCGCCGGCGCACGTGCGCAGCACGTGGAAGGCGATGCTCGAGGGCTATCTCACCACCCGCCGCTCGCTGCGCATGGTGTTCGTGCTGGTGGACGCCGAGATCGGGGCCACGCCGCTCGATGAGCAGATGACGGAGTGGCTCGCCGCCTGTGGCGTGCCGTTCCACGTCGTGGCGAACAAGATCGACAAGCTGGGGAAGAGCAAGCACGTCTCGCGGCACCTGGCGGTCGCCAAGCAGCTCGGTCGCGCGCTCGAGGATGTCTCGTGGGTGAGTGCGGAGAAGGGCACGGGTGTCGCCGAGCTGCGCAGGCTGGTCACGGTTCTACTGGAGCAGGCGTAGCGAAGCGCTGGGGATGGCGGCGCGTGCCCGCCGCGTGCCCGCCGCGTGCGCCGGCGTCGCGGTGAACCCTGCGACTCGCCGCGCCCCGCACGCGACGTGCGTCGCGATCCACGTGCTCGGTCCGTCCGCGAGCGTCCGGCCAGAGATTGACCATTGACAGGCATGCAAGTGACATCGCAGACTTCTTGTCAGTGTCCCACTCGCACGGAAGCCCGTGCGCGGTGCTCCAGGGCTAGGGCAGTCCTGGGTTCCGGGGAGGTTGGGTCCTCCCGCACGAAGTTGCCCCGAAAAGGAGGTGGTCCATTGGATAGTCGCTGTATGGCTTCGGTGGAGGTGGCGTCCTCGTAGGGGAACTCGGGACGCTGTGGCGCCTGATGTGGTCCCTCACGGGAACCCAGCGCCACCAAGACCGAACGTTCTTGGGCCCGGTCCGCAAGGACCGGGCCCTGTTTATTGTTCGCGGCGCTGCTCGGCGCGCGCGAATGCCGCCGCAACACGCGACTGCCCGCGGTGCCGAGTGCGGCACCGCAGGCTCGGGGAGCGGGTGGGGTCGCGGCCTATTGCATCGGCATGCCGCCGCCCGACGCGCCCGAGACGACGGTGGCGGCTGCCGCAGCAGCGGCGGCAGCGCGGGCGCGGCGCGAGCCGCGCTTGCCGGACAGCAGCACGATCGCCACGGCCGCACCGACCAGCGCGTGCACGAATCCGGCGAACGTCACACCCAGGACTACGAAACCCATCCACAGCGTGATCAGGCACAAGCTCAGGAGCGTCATCGCGGACCTCCTCCGTGAGGATCCCGTGCGGGGCGCGAATACCTGTGCCCCGCGATGGACCACTGCCGGGACCAGGACTTGAGCATCGGCCGTGCCTTGACATCTTTGGGGGTCAAGTCGTTGCGACTGTGTCGCCGAGTGGTCCGCCGATCCGGTGTGGTCACGGGCACGGG
>CAZADU010000670.1:0-3780 GCA_964483945.1 uncultured bacterium | reverse complement strand
ACAAGGACTCGAGCGAGTTCACGCTCGTGCTCGCCACGCTCGGTCTGGCGCACCCCACTGGCTACCCGTTGCACACCGTACTCGGCCACGCGTTCATGCGTGTGGTGCAGCTGTTCGGGCCGGGCGCGGCGCAGGCCGCCTCACTGTGGAGCGCGTTCGCCGGAGCGGCCGCGGTGGGCCTGCTGCACGCGCTCACCACGCGCTGGCTCACCGCGCGCAACGTGCCGCAGCCCCGCGCTTGGATCGTGGCGTTGCTGCCGCCGCTGCTGTTCGGGTTGAACCCGGTGTGGACACTCGAGGCCACCGTCGCCGAGGTGGGTGCGTTTCACGTGGCGTGGCTGGCGCTGGCCGTCCTGGCGGCGGACGTGGCGGTGAAGCGTGGCGGTCGGATAAGCATGCTGCAGGCGCTGACCTCCGGCCTGGCGCTGGGCGCTGGGCTCGCGCATCACCTCTCGAGCGTGCTGTGGGTGGTACCGCTCGCCCTGGTGTTGTTCCCCCGCATGGCGCGCGGTGGTGCGTGGACGATCGCGGCGTTCGCCACGGGTCTGGTCGCGCTCCCGGTTTCGGCCGTGGCGTTCGTGGCGTGGCACGCATGGCACCCGGCCGTAGTGCAGTGGCCGCTGCTCGAGCCGTCTTTTGCCTCGGTGTGGGAGCACGTGTCGGGCGGGCAGTACCGACACTACCTGGGGCGCTTCGCGCCGACGCCGTCACAGTCGTCGCTGTTCATGCGCTTCGTGCTTCCGCTATTGCCACTGGCGCTGACCGGGCTGGTGCTGGCTTCTTTTCAGGGCGCACGCCCGAGTCGCTCGCCGATCGCCCGCGCGCTGCTGGTCGCGGGGGTCGCACAGACGCTGTTCGCGTTCGTCTACGGCGTGCCCGACCCGGTGGGCTACTTTTTGCCGGTGCTGGCGATCGGGTTGGCGAGCGTGCCGGGTGGTGTGCTGGCGTGGAGTGCGGCGGCCCGCCGGGCGGGGCCGCTCAAGTTCGTCGCCGCGGTGGCCATCGCCGTGGTGCTGCCCGCGTGGGCGGGGCTCGCCGCCGAGCGCCGGGCCACATTCGCGCGCTTCGATGCCCTCGTGCGCTCGATGTGGGAGCGCATCCCGGACGAGCCGGGATTCGTGCTGTGGGGCGATGACATGTCGCACAAGCTGCGCGAGTACCAACTGCTCGACGGTCGCGGTCGCGCGCTTACCGTGGTGGACCCGGTGCTGCTTTTGCACCGGGCCGCGCGCGAGCGGTTCGTACGCCAACATGGCTGGGATGCACTCGGGGCGGCGCCATCTCCCGCGCTGCCCGGTGCGATGGCCACCGCCGCATTCACGGATTCCGTCGCGCGCCTCATGAATGCAGGCACAGGACAGCCGGTCTACGTGTTCGACCCAGCCAACGCTTCCGTGCGTCGACTCGTCAAGCCTCTCCGGGCTGCGCTGGACTCGATCACGAACGCTCCGGTGCCGGCTCGCTGAACGACGCGGGCCGGCGCGGGGTCGCCCCGCGCCGGCCCAATCGCTTCGCGCCGATCCGTGCCGGCCGTGCGGTCAGCTCGCGACCTTCGCCCCCCGGAACTTGATCGAGCAGCCGAAGGCCTTGGTCTCGGGCTCGGACACCGCCTTGCCCTCTGCGACGGCGTTCACCGCGTCTCGTAGCCACGTGCTCTTCACCGCCGCGACATCCTTGGGACTGTCATCCACGGTGCCGTGGTAGACCAGCTTGCCGGTGGCATCGAACACGAACGCCTCCGGCGTGCGTGTGGCGCCGAAGGCGCGCGCCACATCGGACGTGCCGTCCACGACGTAGGGGAACTTCATCTTGAGCGCCTTGGAGCGCTTCTTCATCTCGGGCAGCCCGTCCTCGGCGTTGACGGCCGGGTCGTTGGCGTTGATGGCCACGGCGCCGAGACCGGCGGCGAGTGCGGCGTTGCCGATCTCGGCCACACGGTCCTGCCACAGCTTGGCCCACGGGCAGTGGTTGCAGGTGAACACCACCAGCGTGCCCTTCTTGCCGGCGAGAGAGGCGAGCGTGACGTCCTTGTCGTTCACGTTCTTCATCTTCACGTCGGCCATCGGGATGGCGTCGCCGAGCGCGAGCTGCGCCCGAGCGGGACCGGCGGCGATCACAATCGTCAGGACAGCAGCGGCCAGCAGTGCGAATCGCCGAGGTGTGTCGTGGAGCATGTTGGGTTCCCCTCTCAGTGTGAACGGTCGAGGAGCGGCGAGACCGCCGACTCGAACCGGGCGGAGTCGGCTCCGCCCTCCCAGAACTCGACCGGCTCGCCGTTCGAGTCGTAAACGAAGGTCACCGGGAGCGCCCCGCTCCAACGGCGATCCAGATCATCGATGAACTGCATGTCGGGGCCGCTCTTCATCAGCCACGGGCCCGGCGCGCGGTGACTGGCGAGAAACGCCCGAGCATCGGCCGCCTGATCCTCGAAGTCGGCCGAAACGAACAGCACGCGCAGGCCGTCATCACGTCGCCGTTCGGCGAGTGAGACGATGGCCGGGAACTCTTCACGGCAAGGGCCACACCATGTGGCCCAGACGTTGACGAGGGTGGCTCGCGCGCCGGGTTCGCGCACGCGGGCGAGCACCTGCTGGGCCGTGGCCGGTTCGAGCGCGAGCGTGTCGGGGGGTGGCGCCGTCGCCGCACGCTCACTCGTGCCACGCGAACAGCCGGCGGCGGCCGACGTAAGCGCAATCAGGGCCACGGTGAACGCGACGTGCAGGGATCGGGACAGGGCAAGCATGGGCGCAGAGTATCGCGGGGCCGGCCCCGGGCGAGTGTCAGTGCTGCGTCATGGCCACCGTTCGCGCGACGAGCGTGGGAGCCGACGCCACGAGCGCCGAGGAAAAGGCGAGGCCGGCGCGGGTATTGCCCGCGCCGGCGCCCACTCGGGCATTCTCGCCAGGTTACTCGCTCTCGGTGAACGGGTCCTGTTTCCAGCCCGCCTTGCCACCCAGTACATAGCGCGAGAAGTGCGCGAGCCGGACGATGTGCCGGCGCGCCGCCCAGTCGGTGCGGCCGGGGATGGCCTCCCAGCGTTGTTGCGCCTCGTTCCACCACCACAGCACGGGCTCGCTGCCGTCGGCGATCGCCGAGTGCGGGTCGGCGGCCGTGTCGCGGAAGTCGATGCTCAGCGTGACCGGCTCGCCGAACTGGATGCCATGCGGCCCGAGCTGCACGTCGAGCACGTCTGGGTCGTACTCCTGGATCGTGCACGTTGTATCGGAGTGAAGTGAACCCTTGGCGAACGTGAGTTCGTAGCGCTTGCCCTTGACCACCTCGACCCGGTCCGCTCTCACGATCATCTCGCAGATGCGGTACCAGGATGCAGTCACCTGACCGCCCTGCCAGTCGGCGCCGGTGCTGTCGGGAGCAGGCACGAACAGCCGGCTCGGCGGCGGCGCGGTATCGTCGTGCAACACGACAGGAGCGGGCTCGGACGACGGCGAGGGCGCGACCGGCGAGACACGCGCGCAGCCCGCCAGGACCGACAGCATCAGCAACACGGGGGTGACGCATCGGATGTTGCGGCAATCGCGATCCATGGTGAGGTCCTCCGGTGTCACGGCGTCTTAACGCAACTCGCGGACCGCGACGCCGCGCTTGCGCGTCGTGCGGGATGCCTCCGGGCACTCGTGCTGCAGGCCTGCGCCGCAGCGTGATCGGTACCGCACGTGCGGAATGCAGCGCGGTCCATGCCGAGTTGCATGGCGCGCCGCTCCCGCGGGTGGTGGCGGCTCTGCGCAACTTCCCCCAGAAGCGGGCGAGAGGCCCCAAACC
>CAZADU010000669.1:0-5922 GCA_964483945.1 uncultured bacterium | reverse complement strand
CACTCGCCATGCCGGATTGGGACGTCATCGCCAAGCAGCGCATCACCGAGGACTGGGCCACGATGCGCGCCGCCTACCTGCCGCTCAACCAGGCCATGCGCCGCACGATCGAGTTCCTCGACAAGGGCGAGGGCACATTCGACGAGTTGCTCGCCGTCGCGCGTGAGCGCGTGGACGGGGCACTGCACAACCTCTCGGCGCTGACCAACCGCCGCTCGCCGTGGGTGCGCCTCGAGGCGATTCGAAACCTGCGCGTGCTCGCGACCGGCATGCGCGGCGCGGCGTCCGACGACCCGCGCGCGCTGCTGCGCTATCTATTCGCCATGAGCGAGCTGCTCGGCGGCATCTGGCAGGACGCGCCGACCGAGGCGCGCGTGACGCAGAACCTGGTGGTGAAGGGTGACCTCGACTTCTGGTTCGGTTGCGACTGCTGCGCCGTCGGCCGCCTCGAGCCGGCCGCACCCGACGATCCGCCCGACCTGCTCAAGGGTCGCGAGGTGCAGTTGGTGTGGGAGGTGGACGCGCTGTTCGCGTGGACGCTCGAGGAGTTCGAGGACTACCTCGCGAGCGAGCGCTACG
This sequence comes from uncultured bacterium, assembly GCA_964483945.1. Classification (GTDB taxonomy): domain Bacteria; phylum Eisenbacteria; class RBG-16-71-46; order RBG-16-71-46; family RBG-16-71-46; genus JAIOPA01. Next base: position 5,343 of record CAZADU010000669.1, on the reverse strand, counting down.
CGCTCCCGACGACGTCGCGCGTGACGGCGGTGGACGAACTCGGCCTGCCGGTCGTGGACGTGCCCGCCGACGCCTTGCGTCGTGGCAAGGAGTGGTTCGGTTCGCAGGGCGGAGGCCTCTACGGCCCGCTCGACCTGCGTCACCTCGACCTGAGTTGAGCCGCGAGCGCCGCGGTAGCGGCGCTCAAGAGTACCGCCGGCCCGCAGTATTGCGACCGGCGGAAGCACGTAAACCGACCCCGTGGCCCGAGACGGAGCGATCCGCGCCGGGCCCATCCGAGGAGGATCATCCATGAAGCGTCTCATCGCGCTCACCGCCGTCCTTTCGCTCATGCTCGCTGCTGGCGCGTTCGCCGGCGACGAACACGCTGGTCACAAGCACGAGACCAGCACCGCCACCAAGTCCGCCGCAGCCCCGGCCGCCGCCCCGGCCGCGGCGAAGGCCAGCTCATGGACGGGCGAGATCCTCGATGCGGGCTGCTACCTCGGCCACGGCGCGATGGGCGCCAAGCACGCCGAGTGCGCGCTCAAGTGCGCGGCGAATGGCATGCCGCTCATGCTGCTCACCAAGGACGGCAAGGCCGTGCTGCTCACGCCGAACCACGACAATCCCGACGCGTACGAGTCGCTCAAGAAGATGGCGGGCTCGGTCGCCACGGTGTCGGGCACGCTGAACGAGCGCGGCGGCGTTCGCGGCATCGACGTCACGGGCGCCAAGGCGGCGACCGCGACCAACTGAAGTTCCTGGGACAGGACGCGCGGGGCCACCGGCCCCGCGCGTTCTGCGTATGAGGTGCCTGCCATGCGACGCTGGTTGTTGCTGATCGCCGCGATGCTCGCGCTCGCCACCGCGGGCTGGGCATGGCTGACGCGACCCGCGCTCCCGGCCGCCGAGCGCGGCCGCCGCCTCGCCGAGTTGCACGGCTGCTTCACCTGCCATGGCCCGGCCGGCCGCAAGGGTACGCCCGACCCGGGGCGTCGCGAGGGCAGCGCGCCCACGTTCGCGGGCGACCTCATGATGTACGCGGGCGATGCCGCCGACGTGCGCGAGTGGATCCTCGACGGCTCGACCGCACGCAAGCGAGAGAGCGAGACGTGGCGCGCTCGCCGCGACGCGGCAGTGCTGCGCATGCCGGCCTACCGTGGCGCGCTCACGCCGCGTCAGGTGGCGGACCTGACCGCCTACGTGATGATGGTCTCGGGCAGCCCCGAGCCCGCCGACTCGCTGGCGCTCGCGGGTCGCGACCGCGCGACGGCGCTCGGTTGCGACGGCTGTCACGGGCCCGGCGGCCGGCTGGCACCGCGCAATCCGGGATCGTTGAAGGGCTATGTGCCCTCGTGGGACGGTGGCGACTTCGGCGAGCTGGTGCGCGATGAGGCCGAGTTCCGCGAATGGGTGCGCGACGGTGTGAGCGCGCGCTTCCGTGACAACCCCGCAGCGAGATTCTTCCTGGATCGAGCGCGCCTGCACATGCCGGCCTACGAGAAGCACCTTGCGCCTGGTGACCTCGAGGCGATGTGGATGTACGTGCGCTGGCTGCGAAGCGATGCCGCGTCGCCGGACTCGGCCGAGGTCACGGCGTTCTGACGGATTCGTGCGCGTGCACGCCGCGCTTGCGGCGGCGCGCCACCGCGGTTACTGTCGCTGCCCGCCCGCCATGGTGGCGAGCTGAGCCACGGGAGTCCCATGACCGCCTACAAGCACCGCCTGCGTCGCAAGCGCGCCAAGCAGTCCGCTCGCAAGAAGGCCGACAAGGCCCGCGCCGCCAAGAAGCGCCGCCGCTAGCCTGCTGCCGAAGACGAAGACGCCCGCCGACCGGCGGGCGTTCGCGCGTCTGAGGCTGTCGGCGTCTGGCGAGGGAGTGCTAGTCCGTGCCGGTCGGACGCTCGGGCGTTGCGTCATCCGCCGGGCGCGGCAGGAACGCGCTGGGCCGCCGCGCGACAGGCAGAGGCCCGAAGATGCCGCGACGCGGCTCCGGTTCCAGATTCGCCGCCGGCAGACCTTCGCCTGGCCTGGAGGCGAGGATACGCTGCGCCAGCACCTCGGCCGCCGGACCGGCCTTGACCTCGGCCGTGGCAGCCGTGATCACGAAGATCCGCTGATTGTTCCCGTGCGGATCAGCGGGGAAGAGGAAGAAGCCCTCGCGCTCCGGCGTCCAAGACAGCGTATAGCCGCAGATGAACTCGCCGTCACGGAAGCGCACCGCGATCTTCTTGCCCTGCGTCGTCTCGGCCGGCCCCTGCACGAAACCCAGCACGTCCTGGCGCGACGGATTCCCGTCCAACGAGCTGACGAAGAACAACGCCTTGAGCTGCTTGAAGCGCAGCTCCGTGGAGGCGGAGTCCTGACCCGGCGGGTGGATGTGGAAGATGCCGCGGTTGGGCGTGAAGTCCTGGGTCACGCCCTTCATGACGCGGCCATCGGCGAAGCGCGCGACGACGAGGTTGGAGATCTCCACGGTCGGCTCCCTGCGATGAGGTTGTGCGGTGCCGCGAGGGCATGCCCCGGGCGCTCCCTTTTTCTATCGGCGTCAGCGCGGCCGAGCTTAAGGGTCCTTTCTCACCCGGCGCGCCGGTGCAGACGGGTCGCGCCCGACCTTGCGGAACCTCATGCATCGTGAGAGTTTGCGCGCGCGGTTCACGTTCGAACGAATGCGAAAGGAGAGGCGTATGAAGCTGCGTTCCCTGATCCTGGCGGTCGCCGTGGCGTTCCTGGCGGCAGGCTGCAATGAGACGACCGAGCAGCAGACGAGTACGGCCCAGACTGAAGTGGGTGCCAAGGTCTCCGACGTTGCTCCGTCGGCCGCCGCACCCGCCCCCGAGGTGGCAGGAGGCAAGGTGCACAAGCTGGCGAGTGGGCTCCAGTACGAGGATGTCGTGGTTGGCAGTGGGAAGATGGCCGAACCGGGCATGAACGTGTCGGTGCACTACACGGGCTGGCTCAACGATGAAGCCAGGACCAAGTTCGACAGCAGCGTGGATCGCGGCCAGCCGTTCCAGTTCCAGCTCGGCGCCAGCCAGGTGATCGCGGGCTGGGACGAGGGCGTGAAGGGCATGCGCATAGGCGGCAAGCGCAAGCTGACGATCCCGCCCGACCTGGGCTACGGCGCTCGCGGGGCGAGCGGTGTGATCCCGCCGAACGCGACGCTGCTGTTCGATGTCGAGTTGCTCGACGTGAAGTGAGCTGTCCGTTGTCCATGATTCGAAGAGCGGCGCGGGACCCCGAGTCCCGCGCCGTTTGCTTGGGAGGTCTGGCATGAGTAGCACCTCGGTCTCGGCCGACACGCTGCACGCGCTGCGAAACGCACTCGAACCACCGGCCGAGCGGATCACCGACGATGGCGAGTCAGGCTTCACGTGGTGGCCGCACGCGCACGCGCAGCGCATCGCCGCGTCGGGGGCTCGCGACGACGGCTCGTGCCTTGTGAGCGCCGAGACGGTGCTGCTTTCGGGCGTCGCTGGACGTGCACCGGAGCTGGCCGCGCTCGCGTCCCGTAATGCACGCGACCCGGGGCTCTCGGCACTGCGCTGGGATTCCGAGCGCGGCGAAGTGTCGCTGCGCGCCGCGGTGGTGGCACGCCCGGGCGATGGGGGCGGGTGCGCGCGGCGTCTCGCGCACGCCGCGGTGCTGCAGCTGGGCGAGGCGTTGCGCGTGGCCGACTCGCTGGCGGTGGAGTTCCCGAGCGCGTCACTCGTCTCGGGCCGCGACCCCGCGGGCTGCGAGTGGACGGCGGTGGAGACGGTGGAGTCGTGGCGCGCCTATGCGGCCCAGGCGCCGGCAGCCGCGGTCGAACTGTCCGCCGCGATGCAGCGCCTGCCGCGGCTGGAACCCGCGCCGTGGGTGGGCGTGGTGGCGGCACTACACGGATTGGACGCCGAGATCGCGTGCCGTGCATTTGAAGCGGGGGCCGCGCCGGGCGAGGGGCTCGCGCTGTTTCGGATGAGCGACCGGCAGCCGCATCCGCGTCTCGGTGCCGGATTCGTGGCCGTGCTCGTGCTGCCGAGCTCGGCGGAGCCGGTGGCCGAGAGAGCGAGCGCGACAGCCGCGCTGCTGAATGAGGCCGAGTCGCGCGAGTGGACTGGCGCCGACCAGTTGGGAGGCTGGTGCGTGCATCCCGCAGCCGGACTTGCGCACGCGATGTTCCTGCCGGCGGTGGCGGTGGAGGAGGACACGCTCGAAGCACTGGCGTGGCAGGCCGGCACGCGAGCACGCTGGGCCACGACCTTCCTCGACCGCGTCGCGACGATGCGGGCTCGCGGCGACACCGCGGGCTGACCGCCGCGGCGGGAACGCCACGGCCCGCGCCCGTCGGGAGCGCACTGCGGCCGCACGGTCCACCCGACGGGCTGTGCTACGGTCGCGCGTCCGTTCCCCCGCCGTCCGAGCCATCGATCCGAGCGCGCGGCAGGCCGCCGCGTAGGGAGCCGCCATGCGCCGCCTATTCATACCGACCGTGTTCGCCCGATCGTCGCTGGTCGCACTTCTGCTCGCGCTCGCCGCGTTCGCCGCGCCCGTAGTGGCCGCAGCCGCCGCAAAGCCTGCCCCTTCCGCATCGCCTGCGACATTCGACATCGACAAGTTCAAGACGCTCGAGTGGCGGTCGATCGGACCGGCGAACATGGGCGGACGCATCTCCGACATCGCCGTGGTCGAGAGCGATCCCGCGCGCATGTTCCTGGCCACCGCCACCGGCGGCGTGTGGAAGTCGCTGAACATGGGCACGACCTGGAGCCCGGTGTTCGACAAGGAAGCCGTCGCGAGCACGGGTGCCGTCGCCGTGTTCCAGCCCAAGCCGGAGATCGTGTGGGTGGGCACCGGCGAGGCGAACAACCGCAACTCGTCCGGCTGGGGCAAGGGCGTCTACCGCTCCGACGACGGCGGAGGCTCGTGGAAGCTCATGGGGCTCGAGGCCACAGCCACCATCGGACGCGTACTCACGCACCCGAGCGACAGCCTCATCGTGTACGTGGCAGCACTCGGCCGACTGTGGGGTGCGAACGCCGAGCGCGGCGTGTTCATGACGCGAGACGGCGGCCGCACGTGGTCGCACGTGCTCAAGGTGGACGCGAACACGGGCTGCGTGGATCTGGCGATGGACCCGAAGGACCCGTCGCGGTTGTACGCGGCCATGTACTCGCGCCGGCGCACGCCGTGGTCGTACTCGGGCGTGTCCGAGACGGGCGGCATCTATCGCAGTACCGACGGTGGACGCTCGTGGAAGAAGTGCGCGGAGGGCCTGCCCAAGCGCACCGGGCGCATTGGGCTTGCCGTCTATGCGAAGAACCCGGACGTGGTCTACGCCGTGGTCGAATCCGACGAGGGCGGCCGGATGTCGGCCTTCGA
>CAZADU010000668.1:0-3653 GCA_964483945.1 uncultured bacterium | reverse complement strand
TTCTACGTAGAGCCGCTCCGGTGAGCCCAACAATGCCGGCAAGGCCCGCTTCGGACTGGCTTTGGCGATACGGAGACGTTGGTTCATCTGCTGTTTGGGCGTCGTGAACGTCAACATCCACCGTCGCACCATTGCGCGCGGGTCGCGGATCAAGTGGATGTATTTGCGAACGTACCGGTCGTTGTCGAGGAAGCGCCCCGCCCAGAAGGTGTTCTTCGAGGCGTCAATGAAGGTCGTGGTCTTCGAGTCGATCCGGTCGGAGATGATGTCGTAGATTTGGTCGATGTTGTCGGGTCCGATTCCACGGAAGATAGCGCAACTCGGTTTGTCTTCGCAGACGTAGCAGACGTTACGGCGCTGGTGCATTCTGCCATCGCGCAGGCGTTTGGGTTCCCCGAGATGAATCGCGTGCGAGTGGCTGCCCAGCAGCAAGGACAGATAGTGCGAGCCGGCGTAGTTGGTCGATAGAATGTAAACGATGGTGCGTTTCAAGTGGTGCGTAGGATGAGCGACCCCGGAAAGAAAATCAAGAAAATGGTGCCAGGGGGGAGAGTTGAACTCCCGACCAACCCCGACATCGGATGTCGGGGCTGCTCTACAAACGGTCGAACCAAGCGAGACTACGCGCGGGATTCTTCCACTTTTTGAACGTGAGTTCCTGAGCCCGTGCTGTTGATAGTGATTCCATCTCAGTCGAGGCAATCAGATCCCACGGCCCATCGCGGGCGGTAGTGTAAGTGTGGCCGCGAGCGTGTTCCCGAAGACGACGGGGCAAGTCGGTAGTAGAACCGTAATAGTACCGGCCAGTCCTTGACCGAAGCACATAAACGCATGCGTTCATCAAAAGAAGTGGTGCCAGGGGGGAGAGTTGAACTCCCGACCAAGGGCTTATGAGTCCCCTGCTCTACCACTGAGCTACCCTGGCAACGGAAGAGGTGGCGGAGGGAACTGCAGCTCCACGGGCTGAGCGCTGCCGCCACAATGACTTGCCGGGCCCAACGGGCACCGGCGGACCGGCGAAATTAGGTAGGCCCCGCAGGGCTGTCAAGCCCCGGGGCGTTGTGCCGCGAGCCACCGCCACACCGTGCGCATGGCCCACAGGTCGTCGGCGTTGTAGCTCGCCACCTCGTCCAGAAGCCGCTGGCGTGCCGCCGGGTCGGCCGTGGCGCGAGCGCGGCTCAGTTGCGCCGTGGACCACGCCGCGTCGGCGTCGGGGTTGGACCACTCGAACCCCAGCCAGCGCGCCACGAACTTCACCGACGTGGAACGCAGCGGCAATCGCACCGTGCGCTCGAGTTCCCTGTGCAGGTCGAACAGCGTGCCCGAGGCGCGCATCAACTCGACGAACTCGCGCGGAGCGCCATGGCGCTTGGTGTAGCGGTCGATCCACATGGGCTCGGCCTGGTGCCAGTGCACCCACACCGCGCGCGGGTGCTGGTGATGCACCTCCAGAGCGCGCGCCATGAATCGCTCCCATGCCGCGTGGTCGCCGGCGGGGGTGAGCTCGGCAAGCATGGGCTCGAACACGGGACGCTCGTCCGCGCCGCCGTCGTTCTCGACCGCCAGTCCCCACAAGTACACGGGCACGTCCGCGCGCTCGCCGTCGGCGTCGGCCTCGACGTCGAGCCACACCGGCACACGGTCGCGCGGCAGCGCCGGCGGGTGCAGCCACACCGGCTGGCCCGTGGACCACGCGCGCGCCTCGGCCAGCAGCAGAGGCGCGACGCGGTGCAGCTCGTGATGCTTGAAGCTCTCGGCCGTGCGCGAGGCGAGCTGATCGTACGTTCGGATGCCCTCGGCGTGCAGCAACTCGGCGCGCAATCGGTTCACGGCGGGCACCACTTCCACGCGGTGCTCGGCCTCGGCGCGGTCCCAGCAGTGGTCATAGTGGTCGCAGTGCTGGCAGTGCGAGTGGCCAAGCAGGGTGTCGGGTTCCTCGGGGCTATCGAGCAGCGCGATGGCGCGCTCGGCAAGCTCGGCCAGGTCGTCGGCAGGCTCGGGGGCCACTTCGACGACCTCGCCCAGCCCGTTGACGATCTCGAGCCGCGTCACCTCGAGCCCGGTGAGCTCGTGCACGAGCCAGCCGGCGAATGACACGCGCACGCGGTTCACGCGCTGGCGCTCCGGTCGGTGCGCCAGGCGCACGTCGCGCACGACGATCGCGTCGCCCTCGCGCAGCAGGAACGCGGGCGAGGCGCTCTTGCGGCCGTCCGCCGACACCAGCACCGGGCGGCGGATGGGTCGGCGCGTCTCGCGCAGCAGCCGCAGTGTCTCGCCTGCGGCCGCATCGAATGCGATGCCGGGTGCGAGCAGCGGGCCGGCCAGGTCGGGGAGCGAGGCGGCGACGCGTTCCTCGAGCGTGCGGCTGCGGCCACCCAGCATGTCGTCATGCTCGGTGCGCACGCCGCTTCGCGTGCGGCCGCGCTCTGAGAGCCACAGCCGGCGGTCGCAGTCGAGCAGCTTGAGGAGCGTGCCGCTGGTGACGCGCGTGGGAGCGGGCATCAGGCGGAAACCCACGCGCAGTGGGAGGGGATCAGCCCGCGGCCTGCGAGTCGGCTTCACCCTGCGGCTCGGCCGGGATGACGGGCGGCGGCGGCTCGTCCTGCGGCCGGATGCGGAAGATGCGCGACAGCTCCGAGCGCAGTGCGCCCTCGTCCAGACGCTGGTAGAGCACGCCGCGATGCGCCACCGAGATGGCTCCGGTCTGTTCGCTCACCACGATCACGGCGGCATCGGTCTCTTCCGAGAGCCCAACGGCTGCGCGATGGCGCGTGCCGAGCGACATGGCGGTGAGCGGGTTGCCGGACAGCGGCAGGATGCACGAGGCGGCGACGATGGTGTCCTCGCGCACGATGACCGCACCGTCGTGCAGCGGCGAGCCGGGGCTGAATAGCGTCACCAGCAGCTCGGCCGAGACCTTGGCGTCCACGCGCGTGCCGGTCTCGACGAAGTTGCGCAGGCCGACGTTGCGCTCCATGACGATGAGCGCGCCGTGGCGGCGCTGCGCCAGGCTCTCGACGGAGCGGACGACCTCACCGAGCACGCCGTAGTTCTCGCCGCGCAGGAACCCACGGAAGTAGCGCGTGCGGCCGAGCTGCGCGAGGGCATGGCGCAGCTCGGGCTGGAACAGGATGACGAACACGATGAGCCAGACGGTCTTGAGGCTCGAGACGATCCAGCGCACGGCGAGCAGGTCGAAGTAGTTGGCGACGAGCCCGATGAGCGCGATGACGAGCAGCCCGACGAACATCTGCGCGGACCGCGTTCCCTTCACCAGCGAGAGGAGCCGGTAGAAGAGGGCGGCGACGATCAGGATGTCGAGGACGTCGAGGAGCCAGAGCGAATGGACGGGAGTCATGCTTGCTCAACGTTAGCAGATGCGCGCGGGGTCCTGCGTGGCCTGGGTCTCGGTGGATTCGATGGCCGGGAGCGAGGGGGGGGCTATTCGCGGCGCTTCGCTCTGGCGGCCAGGGCGAGCTTGGCGACTCGCACGGTGGCAGCGACGTCGTGGACTCGGAGGATCGTCGCACCGTCGTAGACGGCAATGGCGGCGGCGGCGAGGCTGGCGGGGACCCGGTCGGCGGCGGGGGCCTCGTCGCCGGTGACGCGGGCGAGAAAGCTCTTGCGGGACGCGCCCACGAGGATGGGGCGGC
>CAZADU010000667.1:0-4858 GCA_964483945.1 uncultured bacterium | reverse complement strand
TCGAACGGCTTGAGCACGTCCTTCATCTGACTCACGGTGCTGCGATTCCACGGATTCACGGCCGCACCGCGCTTCCAGTACAGACGGCCGTCCTCGAGGATGCGCATCGTGAACGTCATGGATTCCTTGACTTCCACCTTGGCGTCATTGGGCGGCAGATTGATCTCCAGGGCCTTCGGTGTGCGGAAGACCGTGGTGACCATGAAGAAGATCAGCAGCAGGAACGCGACGTCGACCATGGGCGTCATGTCGATGCGAACGCCGACACGGCGCTTCGGACGGCGGCCGGAGAGTCCACCCTTCTTCTTCTTACCGCCTCTTTCGGGGGTGTCTACCGCACCCATTCGTCACCACCGCCCTTCACTTGGGAGTCGCCGGCGCCAGCATCCCGGCGCCCTCCTTGAGGTTGGTCTGCACGTTGAATCGCGTGGCGTTCGCCAACTGCAATCCGGCGACCATGTCCGCGATCACTCCGTACTCCGCGCCCTTGTCCATCTTCACGACGATACGCGCCGACGGCATGGCCGTGCGCGCCCGCTGCAGCGCCGGGCCCAGATCTGTCGTCAGCGACAGGGGATTGACGTTCAGGGATACCTCGCTGAGGCCATCCGGACCGCGCTGCTTGTAGATCACCTTGACCGAGGGCAGCTTGGTCACGGCGATGGTGATGATCTCGGACTCTGGCGACTTGGCCTCGGAGGAGGACTTGGGCAGATCGATCTTCTCCTTCTCCGGCGGCTGGAACTGCGTCGTCGTCATGAAGAAGATCAGCAGTAGGAACGCCACGTCCACCATGGGCGTCATGTCCATGCTGATCCCGATACGCCGCTTCTTCTTGAGCATGGCCTGCTCCCGGCGCCCTTACTTCTGGTCCGAAGCCGACGCAGCGAGGAGCTGAAGCACCTCGTACGAGGCCTCGTCCATCATGTAGTTGAAGTTATCCACTCGCGTCACGAACACGTTGTACATGACGATGCCGATGATGGCGACGAACAGACCGCCGGCCGTGTTGATGAGCGCCTCGGAGATACCGATGGCGAGCTTGGACGCATCGACAGCGCCCGAGGTGCCAAGGGCGGCGAAGCTGCGGATCATGCCCATGACGGTGCCGAGGAGCCCCACCATCGTGCTGATCGACGCAATCGTCGACAGCGCGATGAGGTTGCGCTCGAGCAGCGGTGTCTCGAGGCCCGAGGCCTCCTGGATCGCCGCCTGCGTCTCGGCCACGATCTTTTCCTTCGGTGCGTGCTCTTTGCGCATCATGGCGTAGCGGTCGAGGCCGGCGCGCATCACGTTGGCCGCCGAGCCGCGCTGCTGGCCGCACAGCTGGATCGCACCCTCCACGTCGCCGGCGTGCAGCTTCTTGCGCACGTTGTTCAGGAAGTCGGGCAGCGAGCCGCGGCCCTGCGCCTTGCGCAAGCTCAGCAACCGCTCGACCACGAACGCGATCTGCAGGATCAGCAGCAGGATGAGCGCGGGCACGAGCCAGCCGGCCTGCTTCATCTGGTGCCCGTATTCCTCACCGATGAGCTCCGGCATGAACCACCAGAGCGTCACCGAGACAGCGAGTGCAGCGCCAAATCCCAGCGGGACAAGGAAGCGATTCATGGGTCTGTGATCCTCCGATGCCGCTCGGGGGCGGCGTCGTTCGGGCGGTTCGGGCGTCGGGTCCGCGACCCGCTACCTCTCAGCGGACCGCGACAGGCGCGATCCTGTGACGTGTGCTTCTACTGCTCCGGCCCGGTCCGCCGGGTCCAGCTGATCACACGGGGACGAAGGCGGCGATCGCCTGCTCCTCGGTGTCGTGATGATCGAACACCATGATCAGCTTGGTCATGGTGAACAGGTCCTTGAGACGCTTGCCCAGCGCACACAGCTTGATCTCGGCGCCGCGCCCCTTGTAGTTGGCGTAGCCGCGCATGAGCACGCCGATCGGCACCGAGCTCAGCGCCTCGCACTCCCCCATGTTGAGGACGAGCATCTTGTTGCCGGCCGCCGCCTCGGCCATGACCGCCTTCTCCAGCTCGTCGGTCTCGGCGTCGCCGTAGAAGCGTCCCTTGAGGGACAGGATCACGATCGAACGGACTTCGCGACGCTTGATGGCCATGGAGCCTCCGGTCTAGACCGATTCCCGCTCGACGAAGCTGGCAATCGCCTGCTCCTCGCTCGGATAGACATCGAAAACCAGTGAGAGTTTGGTGATGACGAAGATATTCTCGATGCGCTTGTCCACGGCGGCCAACTTCATCTGCCCGCCGCGGCGCGCGTAGTTGGAGTGCGCCGAGATCAGCACGCCCAGCGCCGTAGAGTTGAGGTGCTGCGTCTCGCTCAAGTTGATGACGAGATGCTTGTTCCCGTCCTCGGCCAGCGCTTTGATGGCGCGCTCGAGTTCCTCGGTCTCCTCGCCACCCGTCAGGTAGCCCCTGGGCGTGAGGATGGCGATCGATCCCACCTGGCGGCTTTTCAACGTGGACATCCTCATCCTCCCGCCCCCCCCGTGACGCCGTAAGCGCCGCGAGAACGGCCTGTCATTGCCCGAGTGTCTTCAATCCCTTGGTGGCATTCGGCTCGCCAGGCTGCACCTCGAGCACCTTGCGGTAGTACTTCGCGGCGTTCTCGCGGTCGCCCGAGTTCTGGTACGCCTGTGCCAGCCAGATGAGCGACTGCACGTTCCTCGGGTCGATAGCCACCGACTGGCTGAGGTCGTCGATGGCCGCCTTCCAGTCCTTCTTGAGCAGCGCCCGATAACCCAGCTGCTGGTAGGCCACCGATGCGTTCTTGCCGGCAGAGTCCACGAATACGGACGCCCGGAACTCCACGAGCCCGGCGTCGATCGAGTCCGCCTGCGTGAGCGTGACGGCCAGCCAGAAATGACGGTCGCCCTTGCTCGGCGCGAGCGCGACCGCCTGCCGAAGAGCCGACAGCGCCTCCGGGAGCTGCTTCATCTCCTTGTGGGACAAGCCCAAGTAGTAGTAAGCCTCGTCCGAGTTGGGGTCAAGCGCGATTCGGCGCCCCAGCGTGCCGATGGCCGTCGGGTAGTCCTTCTGGCGGTACTGGAGCTTGGCGAGTTCCAGCATCGCGAAGCGGGCGTCTGACGACGTGGAATCGCGCTCCACCAGCGCGCGGTAGACCGAGTCGGCCTTGCCCATGTCGCCCATGAACGAGTGCACCTGGGCGACCTTGAGCAGGTCGGAGTTGTTCGGTTCGCCCTTCTCGATCGCCGCGAGCGCGCCCGCCCACTCCTTGCGGTCCACCTGGACGCGGAACAGCACCGTGTACATGTCCTTGGACCTGTCCCCCAGCGACTGCGCTTTCATCAGCGCGGCGTACGCCTCGTCCTTGAGTTTCAGGAAGTAGTAATCGCGGCCCAGCAGCGACCAGCCCTTGGGGTCGTTTGGCATGATCTGGGTGTATTTCTCAAGGTGCGGCCGTGCCTCGGCATAGTAGCCGGGCTGCGCCTGGCCGGCGCGGTAGAAGATGTCGCCGAGCGCCAGCTGTGCTCCGGCGTACTCGGGATTGCGGTCCGCCACCCAGCGGTACTGCTCGATCGCTTCGGGGTAGCGCTGGTCGAACGCCAACGCGCGGCCGAGCGCGAAGCGCAGGTCGATATCGGTCGAGTCCAGCTCGACCGCCTTCTTGTACTCGGGGATCGCCAGCGCACCGATGCCGCGCTTGAGGTAGAAGTCGCCCAGCGCCCGGTTCGTGATCGGGTCCTCGGGGGCACCCTCGCGCGCCTGTGTGAAGTAGATGCCAGCGTCGCGAAGCGAGTCGCGCGCCATCTCGACGAAGCCCAGTGCGACGAGGAACCGCGGCCGCCACTTGGTGCCCCAGTTGAGCCCCGGCTGCAGTGCGGTCACCGCCTCGTCGAGGCGCTTCATCTGCGTGAGGCAGTCGCCGAGGCCGAGCTGCGCGTCGGGGAACTTGCGGTCCAGTTCGGTAGCACGCTTGAAGTGCGGCAGCGCCTGCTCCCACTCCTCGTTGCGGCGCGCGACTTCGCCCTGGCCCCAGTGGGCGAGCGCGAGGTTGGCGTCCATACGAGCGGCCAGATCGAACTGCTCGAGCGCCTTCTCGTAGTTGCGGCGGCGCAGCCAGACCTGCCCCACGCCGGCACGGCCCTCGGCATAGCCCTGGCCGGCGGCCTTCTCGAACAAACGCATGGCCTCTTCCAGTTGGCCGGCCGCGAGCGCGGTGCGGCCGTCCTTGAGCTCGTCGGCCTGAGCGGACGGTGCGGGGACGGCGGCGGCGACCGCCACCAGGACTGCGCAGGTCGCGATCCGCAGGAAGATTCTCACGAGGGTGTTCTTGGCTCGGGGCACGGCTCTCCTCTCAGTGGGATCCCAGCATCGGGGAGCGGCGGACGAAGCGCAATGGCACGGACGTGGGCAGCCGGCCACTGGCGAGCACCCGCTCCTGCCCCGGCTGGCTCGCCAGGTAGGTGACAAAGCCACCGGCCAGGCGCGGGCGCTGGGTTCGCAGGTAGACGTGGACGAAGTAGTACAGCGGATACTGGCCGTCGTGCACCGATTCCATGTCGGGCTCGACATAGGGCATACCCTCGAGTGGGGCGATGCTGAGCGAACGCAGTCCCTCGGCGGTGGCGAGCCGCAACGGCACCACACCGATCGCCCCTGGCGTGCGCGCCACGCGCGCCGCCACGGCGGAATCCGACACCTCCATGAGCGTGGCCGCCTTCATGGGTTCCCCGTTCATCACGATCTGCGCAAACGCACGCGCGAGGTCGGCGTGCAGTGGCGGCAGCACCGGCACGATGCGCTGCGACGGGCCGCCGAGCGCGGACCACTCGCGCAGTTCGGCTGACCAGATGCGACGCAGCTCGCCGAGCGTCACGTTGCGGACG
>CAZADU010000666.1:0-4886 GCA_964483945.1 uncultured bacterium | reverse complement strand
CCACCCAGGCGGACACGCTCGTGCCCTCCCAGCAGCGCGACACACCGCGCGAGTTGGCAATTGCAAAGGCGCCGCCCGCACTCGATACGCTCGCGCCGTCGGTGCGCGTCACTCGCACATCGGCGCCGCGCGCGATGCGCTCCAACTCGAGCGCCATGTCGATCTTGCGCTCGGGAGACAGCTCGAGTGCGGCGGGATCGAACAAGTCGAGTCCGGCTTCGAACGTGCCGCCTGCCTCGCCAGGCGAGGGCACGCCGTTGGCCTCATCGGGCGTGCCGAAGCGCGCGAGTGCCACTGCGCGTCGCGCGAGGTCGTCCACTCCCGCGGGGGAGAGATCGGTGCCCGAGGCGAACCCGACCGCACCGCCCACCATCGCGCGCACGCCGAGCCCGCGCATGCCGCTCTGCTTGAGCGTGTCCACCTGCCCGCCGTGTACGCGCACGGTGAACGCACGCGAGGCCTCGGAACAGGCATCGGCTTCGGCGGCGCCGTGTGCGCGAGCACGCTCCACGGCCTGCTCACACTGCGCGCGGAGTTCCTCCGGTGCGGCGTGCCGGCCGTTCACAGGGCGGTGCCTCCCACCGTGATGCCGCTGAAGCGCACCGTCGGCTGGCCCACACCCACGGGCTTCCACTGGCCGTCCTTGCCGCACGACCCGGTGGTGCCGTCGATGGCGAGATCGGAAGCCACGCCGTCGATGCGCAGCATCGCGTCGTTGCCGTTGCCAGCCAGCGTGGCGTTGCGTACCGGGTGCGTGAGCTTGCCGTTCTCGATCATCCAGCCTTCGGTGACTTGGAAGGAGAAATTGCCGTCGGCGGGATTCACCGAGCCCCCGCCCAATCGCTTGCAGTACAAGCCCCGCTTCACGTCGGCCACGAGCGCGTCGGACGAATGCGGTCCGGGCTCGATCCACGTGTTCGTCATGCGGCAGAGCGGGTAGTCACGGTACGACGAGCGGCGGCCGTTGCCCGTGGGCGCGTGTCCGGTCAGCATGCCGTTCAGCCGGTCCCACAGGTAGCCCACCAGCACGCCATCCTCCACGAGCACGGTGCGCTGTGCGGGCGTGCCCTCGTCGTCCACGCGGAACGACCCGCGGCTCCACGGCACGAGCCCCGAGTCCACGATCGTCACGCCACGGGCCGCGACCTGCTGGCCCTGCTGCGTGGCACGGATGGACGTGCGCTTGCGAATCGTGTCGCCCTCCATGCTATGGCCGAAGCACTCGTGCACCATGACCCCACCCCAGCCGTTGCAGACGACAACGGGGTAGGAGCCCGCCTCGGGCTCGCGCGCGGCCAGCAGCAACACGGCCCCAGAGGCCGCTTCGAGCGCCACGGACTCGGGCGTACGCTCAGCCGAGTAATAGCGGGCCTCGACGCAGCCGCCCGCGGTGGCGAAGGCCTCCTGGCGCTGGTCGCCCTCAAGCGCGAGTGCCGAGACGACCAGCCGCGACAAGTGCGTGCGGTCCTCGGCCCAGACGCCGTCGCTGTTGGCGACGAGGAACGCTCGCGCTGACGTCCCGAACGATGCCGACACCTCGCGCACGCGCGTGTCGTGCGAGCGGGCCGCGTCGTCGGCGCGGCGCAACAGCGACACTTTCGCGTTCTCGTCGAGCGCGAGCGTGGCGGGGTCGCGCAACTCGAACGGGGCAGGAGTGTCGGTGACGCGGAACGTCATCGGTGCGCCATCGCGACCGGAGGTGCCACTCGGCGCCTCGCGCGCGATGCGCGACGCCACGCGCGCGGCCTCGCGCAGGCCCGCAAGAGCGAACCCGTCGGCGTAGGCGTAACCCGTCTGCTCGCCACGGATCGCACGTACACCCACGCCCTGCAGCACGGAATAGGACGCGGTCTTGAGGCGGCCCTCGTCGAGTGACGCCCCGGTGACGATGGCGTGCTCGGCATAGACATCGGCGAACGACGCGCCACCCGAGCGGGCGATGACAAGCAGCTCCGCCACCAGTTCGCGCGGGACCAGCTGTACGAGATCGGGCAACGCGGAGTCCATGGGCCTCTTCCCTGAGGTCGTCGTGATACGCGCCGCACTCGCGCAGGTGGGCGCGGGGCGCAGGCGGGCAACTCTATGCGGTGCACACGGCTCCCGGCAATTCACGCACGGGCGTAGCCCGCCGGCAGCGCCGGAGACGCCCACGAGCAGCCCGGCAACGCGAAAAAGGTCAGTCAACGACAGGATATACTAATTCCTTGTGCCACATAGTGTTGCGCAATCTAGACTCTGCCGCACCGAGGCGGTGCACTGACCCGACCAGATAAACCATGAACCCCTTTGGCCACCGCATGCGTCTGAATGGCTGCCGGCTGCTGACTCTTGGGTCAGTTTGATGCCGCTCCCCCGAACCCGAGCATTAGAGGGAGGCCCCGATGAGTGTCGACATCCAGGACCGGCCTGCGCCCCGATGGCGCCGCCGCAAAGAAGCCCGCCCCGGCGAGATCCTCGCCGCAGCGCTCGAGATCTTCGGCGAGCGAGGCTACGAAGCCACGCGCTTGTCCGACGTCGCGCGTAAGGCCGGATGTACCAAGGGCACGATTTTCCTGTACTACGAGAACAAGGCCGAATTGTTCAAGGCCGCCTTGCGTGAGGCCATGCTTCCGCTGGTGGCCGAGAACGAGCGACTGGTCGAGACGCATCGCGGCACCACGCACGACCTGCTCGCCCAACTGCTGCGCATGCGCTGGGACCACATGATGCGCAACCGCTTCAGCGGGCTCGTGAAGCTCATGCTGGCCGAGACGCGCAACTATCCTGAGCTGGCCAAGTTCTACAACGACGAGTTCATCGAGCGGAACCAGGCGCTGATCAGTCGCGTGCTCCAGCAGGGCGTGGACCGCGGTGAGTTCAAACCCATGGAACTGACACACGTCGCCCGGTTCGTGGTCGCCCCGATGGTGTTCGCCGTGCTCTGGCGCCACGCGTTCGAGCACGCGGTCGCGTCCCCGGTCTCGCTCGACGCCTACTTTGACAGTTCGCTCAAGCTGATCCTCGATGGTCTCTCCACCGGGCAGGTGCCGCAGCCCGCGGGGGTCTGATCGGGAAGCTCTGGTGGCGGGCGCCGCTGGCCCTCCGGTCCCCCGACCGGAGCCTCCGGGCCGTGTGCGCGCCCGCCCCGCATGTTTGGCGCGAGCCCCCGGCTTGTTTGGCGCGCGCGCCCCGCGTGCTTGGCGCGTCCGAGGTGTGGCGGTAGCATGAAGACCGCACCTCGCCTTCCGGAGCCCGAATGTCCCGTGGATCGCTGAACATCGTCTTCGCCGTGCTGGGAGTGCTGCTGTTGGCGGCGGGCGGTTCGGTGCTCACGGACCGCATGCGCTCACCAGCCGTGGTTCGCGCAGCGCCCGTCTCGGCGGGGCCGGGTGAGCGGCTCGTGACGCTCGAGGTGGCGGGAATGACCTGCGCTGGTTGCGCGTCGCGCGTCACGGACGAACTCAAGGCCACACCGGGTGTTGTCTCGTGCGACGTCAGCTCCCCCACGGGCCGTGCGGTCGTACTCTGTGGCGAGGGCGTGGCCGACACGGCGCTGGTCAGCGCGGTGTCGCTCGCCGGGAAGGGTTTCACGGCCACGATCCTCGCACGCTGAGATCCCAGGCAGCAGGCAGCATGCGGCGGGGGCCGAAGGGGGCCAAGGTCCCCGTCGGTGAACACACGAGTGCCTCGCGAGGACCAGCGTGACGCGCCGCTTTCACCAGGGTTCCAGCAGTGGCGCCGACCTGCGCCCCGCACCCGAGACGACCGAGCACCTGCCGGTCGCCTCCGATGGTGAGGGCTGCCTCGAGATCCTCGCCGACCGGCTGCGCGACCGCCCGGGCATCGTGGCCATCGAGGCGGACTTCAAAAGCAGCACGCTCACCGTTCGCTACCAGCCGTCGCTCGTCTCGCCGGACGAACTGAATGCGCTCGCCGACGAGGTGGGCGCGATGTTCGCGCAGCGCGTCACAGCATGTGACAAGCGCGAGTCGCTCGACGCCTGCGAGGCCTGCGCACTGCGTCTCGGGCACCTCGACGCTGCGTCGGCCGCCGAGTTCAGGGCCAGTGCGACGCGCGGACGCATCTCGCTGGCCCGTCACCAGGAGCCCGACGACAGCGTCGAGGTTGTGCGCCCGCTCACGCACAAGCCGTGGGGCGCGCGGCTCACGCACGCGGAGCAGGAGGAGCGCTCGAAGGGCCGCGCCATGGCGGTGCTCACCGCAATCTGTCTGCTGCTGCTCGTGGGCGGAGCCCTCGTCGAACGCTCGGGGGCCGCGGTCGCGGCGGAGGCGCTGTTCCTCGCATCAGCGGTGACCGGCGGTTGGTTCACGGCGCGAAGCACCTGGGCGGCGCTCCGCCGGCTCGAGTTCGACGTCAACCTGCTCATGCTGCTCGCCGCCGCGGGTGCGGCGGCCATCGGCTATGCGGCCGAGGCAGCGGTGCTGATGTTCCTGTTCTCGCTCAGCAACACGCTCGAGGTCTACACCATGGGCCGCACGCGACGCGCACTGAGCGCGTTGCTTGACCTGCGTCCGCCGCGAGCGCTGGTGCGGCGCGACGGGCGCGAGGTCGAGGTCGAGGCCGACGCCGTGCGCGTGGGAGAGACGGTCATCCTCAAGCCAGGCGAGGCGATTCCCGTGGACGGCACGGTCATGCTCGGTGAATCGCTCGTGGACCAGGCCAGCCTCACTGGTGAATCCGTGCCGGTCACGAAACGCACCGGCGACAAGTTGTTCGCCGGCACGCTCAACCAGCAGGGCTCACTCGAGATGATCGCCACCCGGGTGGCCGCAAATAGCGCGCTGGCGCGCATCGTGGCACTGGTGCAGGAGGCACAGGAGAAGAAGTCCCGAGCCGAGGAACTGGCTGAGGTGGCGGGGCGCTACTACACGGTGGTGGTGATCATC
>CAZADU010000665.1:0-1637 GCA_964483945.1 uncultured bacterium | reverse complement strand
AGTTGGCATCACCGCTCTCGATCGTGATGAACCCGCCGTCGATCTGCGGCCCGAGCGAGAACGTCCTCGTGAGGCGGAACTCGTAGCCGATGCCGGCGTTGACGCCGAAACCGGTGTCGGTCGAGACCAGGTTGCCGGTGTCGAACGAGACCGATTCCGTGGTGACCCCCCCACCGAGCCCGCCGCGCAGGACCCAGCCGCCAGAGGGGAACCAGGCCAGGCCACCTGTGAACGCATTGAACATGACGGACTCGCCGTTTTGAGCTTTGCGCCACCCGTTGGTCTCGATGGCGAAATGCATGTTCTTCCGCATGGGGATGCCCAACCGGATGTTGCCGGTGATGCCGTCCTCCCGCTCGAAGGACGCTCCTCCGGAATACGTCCGATCGGCGGAACCGCCACCCAACCCGAATCCCACGTTCCAGCCGTCGCGCTGGTGGGGGTGCTCGGCCGCTTTCGCCATCGGCGCCGCGCTCGCCAGCGACGCCACCAGTACGGTCACGAACAGGATCCGGCTCGATCTCATCGCTTCATCCCTCCGGGAGTTGGACTTTCGCTCGTCCATGCGCCGAGCCGGCCGGCCGGGCTGGAGCTGCGACGCGCAGTCTACATTCGCGGGGTGTTCCCGTCTCGAATCTGGCATCATCAACCTCTCCACGCCGGAAACGCATCCCGGAACCTCCCATGCGCCCGCTCCATCGCCTGCTCCTCGCCAGCCTCGCCGTCCTCTTGCCGATGACAGTAACGGTGACGTCCTGCTCGGTGCTTGGCTGGGGTGTGGGCAGCGCGGTCACCCGCCACGAGCCGCCGCGCGAGGTGCCGGCCGGACACGCCCTGGAACTGCGCCCGGGCACGCGCATGGGGGTGCGGATGGCGGACTCCTCCGCCATGCGCGGGACTTTTGTCGGTCGCATCCGGCTCGAGCCGGTGGTCTATGCGACTCGCTTTGCGGACTGGAGATCGCAGACGGGCATCGGGCTCGCGATCGGCGACATGGTCGAGGTGACGTACCGCCACGAGCGGAGCGTGCGCGCCCGATTCGCGGGATTCGCGCACCGAGCGGTGCTCCTGGAGCGCGCGAACGGCATCGGATTCGACGAGGTACCCGACTCGGCGGTCGAGTGGTTCGCGTTCGGCGACTCTGTCGGATGGACGGGGGAGCAGCTGGCCGAAGCGGATACCCGCGGCGCCCTACCGACGCGAGAGGCGATCCTGTTCCGGCGAGCGCCGGAGTCGGCGAGCGACGACTGGTACAACACGGGCGGGCGCATGTGGTCGCAGGCTGAGCGCGATGGCCCGGGCTCGGTCACCCTCCCCTGCGACGACATCGACACCATCGAGATCGCGGGTTCGCGAACCGCCCGCACCGTGTTGCTCATCGCCGGGCTCGCCGTGGATGCCGTGATCGTGGTGGCAGCTGGGCCGACCGTCGCCATGAGCGGTTCCGGGTGTGCCTACCAGAGTTCGAGTGGCGGTGCCGCGTTCGTTCAGCCGACGGTGGTGCCTACCGCGCACACCTTCGACACACGCTGGGGCACCTTCCACGATGGACAGGGCACGCCGGCCACGACTCAGGCCCTGGGCGAGTCCTTCTTGCCGAACTTGCTCATGATGCCGCCCGCACCCATGCCGAGCAG
>CAZADU010000664.1:0-2580 GCA_964483945.1 uncultured bacterium | reverse complement strand
AGTGCTCCGGCCAGGCCTCGCCGAACATCTCGCGCAGCGCATCGGGGTAGCGGCCGAAGTAGGCGGGGTCCAGGTACTGCTCGTTGAAGTACGCGTGGCCCCGTGCGGCCGCCGCAACGTCAGCGGGGCTGTCGGTAGCCGGATGATGCGGTGCCAAGTTCACGACGAGCCCGATGCGCGCGTCGCGCAACGAAGCTTCGCGGAACCGGCGCACGGCGGCCGCGTGCGAGGCGAGCAGCATGTGCGTGGCACGCGTGGCCTCGAACCAATCGCGATGGCCCGGCGCGTTCACGCCGTGCACGTAGCCCGCGTCCACCACCACCCACGGTTCATTGATCGTGCACCACAGCGGCACGCGGTCTCCGAATCGCTCGTAGAGCAACCCCGCATAGTCGGCGAACCACTTGGGCATGTCGGGATTCAACCAGCCACCGCGATCCTCGAGTGCGGCGGGCAGGTCCCAGTGATAGAGCGTGAGCATGGGTGTGATTCGCGCTTCGAGCAGTGCATCCACCAGCCGGTCGTAGAAGGCCAATCCCGGCTCATGCGGCCGCCCGGTGCCCTCGGGCAGCACACGGCCCCAGGCCACCGAGAAGCGGTAGGAGCCCAGCCCCAGCCCTCGCATGAGTGCCACGTCCTCCGGCCAGCGACGGTAGTGGTCGCAGGCCAAGTCCCCGGTCATTCCGCCGAGCGTGCGGCCCGGCGTGTGCGAGAACCGGTGCCAGATCGAGGCGCCGGCGCCATCGGCCAGCGGCGAGCCCTCGATCTGGTAGGCCGAAGTCGCTGCGCCCCAGACGAATCCGGGCGGGAACGAAAGTGGGTCCTGCACCTTGGATGCCTCCGGTACCCATTCCGAGGGGTGGCGTGGGGGCGGGGTGGGGGCCTCGCCAAGGGTCGCGCCGGTGAGATTTGTGGGCGGCAAAGTAACAGGTGTCTTGACACTCCCACAACGCCCATGTAAACGTTTTCACGGCAGCGTTCGAGCCGGTCTCCAGCCGCCCCCCTCGTTCAACGGTCCAGCGGGTTCTACTCGGGTTCCACCCGCTCGTCCCCCGGACAGGGCACGCGTGTCGGCCTGACCTTCGAGAGAGCTGCCGCGTCCCAGCGACGCAGGTCTCAACCCCGCTGGCTGCGTCAGATTCGCAGCGAACGGTGAGCCTGCCCACCCCCATCTCGGAGACATCCCCATGAGGCGGATCACTACCACTGCACTGGCGCTCGCGGCGGGCTGTTTGGCGCTCGCGTCGGCGGCCATCGCCACGCCACTGCCGAACAGTGCGGTCATCATCACGCGCGTGTTCGACGACTGCCCGATCTCGATCCTCAGCACGAACAACGCGTTCCCGGCGCTGGTCGAGATCGACGATCAGAACCAGCCGCCGCAGCCCATCTGCGCGGGCTTCGCCAACCTGCACACGTGGCGCTTCTCCACCGACGGCGTCAACCCGATCCAGTTCCTGAATAACGACACGTTCGAGTTCTCGTGCGAGCTGGCGCTCACCGGCGTCGGCGAGGGCGGCCTGAGCCTCGCGCCGTGGTGGTCGCCGAACCCCGACGGCCTGTTCAACGTGCGCACGACGGATGGCGAGGTCGCCTGCTTCGGCGGCCGCCTGCCGTTCTTCAGCTTCACGGGCGCGTTCGGGCTCGTCTACCTGTCGGGCACGCCGATCCTGGTCGGTGTCTCGTACTTCCCCAACGGCCTCTCGGCGGGTTCGCCGGCGACGGTCATCTACAGCGCCCGCTATAACGCCATCAACTACTCGAGCGGCCCGCTCGCGTTCGACCAGGGCAATGTGGGTGAGGGCCCAGTGCACGGCAACTGGGGCGCGCTCACCCCTTGGTACGCCGGTGGCCACATGAAGATGTTCGCATTCCCGGCCGGCCAGCCGCACGGCATCAAGGGCCAGTGGCGGAACATCCAGTACACGTCTGGCCCGACGCCCAGCAAGAAGAGCAGCTGGACGGAGCTCAAGAAGCTGTACCGGTAGTCCGCATCGGTTACATTCACGAACGGCCGCGCCCACCGGCGCGGCCGTTCGAGTTTCACTTGTCACCCGGCGAAAGGAGTTCCCGGGAATGAGCCACCACAAGCTCGCCATCCTCGTGGGCGGCGGACCCGCTCCGGGCATCAATAGCGTCATCGCCGCCGCCACCATCCGCGCCCGTGTCGCCGGCGTGGACGTGCTGGGCGTCGAGGACGGGTTCGAGTGGCTGATGCAGGGCGACCTCGACCACGTCCGGCCGCTCACCATCGACAACGTCTCGCGCATCCACTTCCGAGGCGGCAGCTACCTGGGCATCTCGCGCGCGAACCCGACCCGCGACCCGCGCGCACTCGACCGCGTCGTGGTGGCACTGCTGCAGCTCGGCGTGACCGAACTGGTCACCATCGGCGGTGACGACACGGCGTTCAGCTCGATGAAGGTGCACGAGCGCGCGGCGGGCCAGATCCGCGTGGCGCACGTGCCCAAGACCATCGACAACGACCTGGACCTGCCCGCGCACGTGGACTCGTTCGGCTTCCAGACCGCACGCCACCATGGTGCAGAGGTGGTGAAGAACCTGATGGTGGACGCCAAG
>CAZADU010000663.1:0-1511 GCA_964483945.1 uncultured bacterium | reverse complement strand
CGCACGGATTGGGTGTACGCCCAGCCACATATTCCTGAACGAAATCTTCGATCACGGCTGCCGTGAAGGCCTCTTCCATCCGGGACGGCGGCACATCACGCACGTCCATGCTGGCCGAGACGTCGATGACGAATACCACGTCGGAACCCTGCGACTGTCGCCGCACCGCCTCGCGGCCCCACTGCGGACCGGCGGCACCCACCGCCAGCAGCACGGTCGCGACGAAGCGCAGGACCATGGCCAGCCTGCGGCGCTTGGGTCGCAGTTGAAGCAGCAGGCCGGGCAGCGGATCGCGGCCGAGCAGCGCCTTGAGCGAGCGTTCTGCGCGCACCAGTGCGCGCCATTCGATGAACGCGAACGGCACGAGCAGCACCAGCCACACCAGCCAGCCCGGATGCTGGAATGTCATCCCTGTCCTCCTTGCGCGCCGGCCATGGTCAGGGCACCCGGAACGCCCAAGTGGCGTTCGACCAGCCGTGCAGCACCAGGAACATCGCCGCCAGTGCGAGCAGCACCGGGCCGAGGTCGCGGTATTCGCGATACACGAGTGCGCGGATCGGCGCGCGCTCCATGCGATCGATCTCACCATAGATCGCCGTCAGCGACGAGCTGTCGCCCGCGCGGAAGAAACGCCCGCCCGTCACACGCGCGATCTCGATGAGCGGGCGCTCGTCCACGGTGACCGGTTGCATGACCGTGACGCGCCCCAGCACCGGGTCCATCACCTCGACCGGAGCCACCGAGGGCCGGCCGACGAGGATGGTGTAGACGCGCACGCCCATGGCGCGCGCCAGTTCAGCCGAAGTGAGCGGGTCGATCGCACCGCGGTTGTTCTCGCCGTCCGTGAGCAGCACGGCCACCTTGCTGGGCGTCTTGCTCTCGCGCAGGCGCTGCACCGCGGTGGCGAGCCCCATGCCGATCGCGGTGCCGTCCTCGGCGAGCCCGTAGTCCAGCTGGCCGAGCAAGTCCTGAAGCGTCTCGTGGTCGAGCGTGAGCGGGCACTGCGTGAACGCCGAGGCGGCGAACCCCACCAGCCCGATGCGGTCGTGCGAGCGGCCGCGCACGAAATCGCGAGCCGTGGCCTTGGCCACCGCGAGCCGGTCGCCGCCACCCAGGTCGCCCGCGCGCATGCTGGGCGAGATGTCGATCGTGAGCACGATGTCCACGCCGCGCGAATCCACCTCGCTCTGCTGGATGCCCTGCTGCGGCTTGGCCACGGCGAACATCGCCAGTATGAGCGCACCCCACGGCATCAGGCGCACGACCAGCCACGCCCAGCGCGCCAGCCCCGGCGGCGGCAGGCTCACCGCCGTGCCCCACAGCAGCGCCGGCGGCCGGGTGTCGTGCCGCCGCAAGCGCCAGAACAGCAGCAACGGCAGCAGGGGCAGCAACACCAGCACCCAGGGATGCTCGAATCGGATCATGCACCCTCCGGCAACGGCGGCGGTGCGGGACCGGCGGGCGGCATCGTGCCACGCGGCGGACCTGCCGCGGGCGTGACGCGCACGGCG
>CAZADU010000662.1:0-7561 GCA_964483945.1 uncultured bacterium | reverse complement strand
CTCGGGCCCGCACCGGTCACCGCGCCCACCCGGACCGACTCGCTGCTCGGCAGGCGCCACCGCGCCCCGGGCCTCGTGGCCGCGTCAAATGCCATGCGTACGGAGGCGTCGCTGGCGCGCCGTGCGGCGGCCACCGAGCTGTCCGTGCTGATCACCGGCGAGACCGGCACCGGCAAGGAGCTGGTCGCGCGCATGATCCACGCGCAGTCGCCGCGCGCCGCGCGGCCGTTCTTGGCAGTCAACTGCGGTGCGCTGCGCGCCGACCTGGCGCTGTCGCAGCTGTTCGGGCACCGTAAGGGCGCGTTCACCGGTGCGCACGCCGAGGGTGTGGGGCTGGTCGAGGCCGCGCACGGCGGCACGCTGTTCCTGGACGAAGCGGGAGAGCTGCCGCTCGACGTGCAGGTGACGCTGCTTCGGTTCCTGGAGAGCGGCGAGTACCTGCGACTGGGCGAGACCTCGGTGCGCCGCGCGGACGTGCGCATCATCGCCGCCACCAACCGCGTCCTGCGCGGTTCCGACGGCGAGCGGCTGTTCCGTCGCGACCTGCTCTATCGCTTGAACGAGATCGAGATCCGCCTGCCGACGCTGCGCGAGCGCGCCGAGGACATCGTCCCGCTGGCGCGTCACTTCGTGTCGTTCTACGGCGGGCTCGACGGCCCGCGCCTCGGCCACGACGCCGAGAGCCTGCTGGTGAACTACAGCTGGCCGGGCAACGTTCGCGAGCTCGAGAACGTCATGAAGCGCCTGGCCGCACTGCACGCGGGGCACAGCGAACTGGGCGTCAGCGCGGTGCTGCCGATGCTGTCCGAACCGCCGGCGCGCGCCGAGTCCATGGCGGACCGCCGCACGCGCGAGCGCGACGAGATCGTCACGGCCTGGCGGCAGTCGCACGGCAACAAGAGTCGGCTCGCCGGGTTGCTGGGCGTGAGCCGCAAGACGCTTTACGCGCGACTCAAGAGGCTCGAGCTCACGCTCTGAGCCGTGCGCGAAGCTCGAACGGGCGGCACCCTCCAAGGTGCCGCCCGTTCGCTTTTCGCCCCGGGGCCGCCGCGCGACGGAACGATGTCACACGCCTGTCACCCCACACGGGGGTGTTACCTCATGGGTGACACTTGGGACCGTGTTGTGGCCGAACGTGTTGCGAGATCGCGGCCGCGCGCGGGTGTCACCCAGGGAGGGTGACACTGCGTAAATGACGATCGCTCACGTCGCGCGTCCGTCATCTTCGAGCTCGCGCTAACGCGTTGTCGCGCTGCGAGCTCAACACCAGCGCGAGGAATGGCAGCCGAGCGCGTTGCGATTGGCACGCAGCCTGCTGTGTCTAGACGGCGGATACGGGTTGTGACGCTACTTGAGTCGCAAGCCGAAGGTGGCAGGGGATTCCGCCGGGGGAGTGGGGTCCACAGTTCGGACGGGACGCGCGCAGGTCGGGCACCTCCATCGGCGCGCGGCCCTCCGGACCACCACTGAGGCAGGTCCCCGCAGTGACACACCCGGCAGGGTTGTTCGATCTCGCAGTCGCAACAGATGTGCAGGGCGCGAAAGCGCCCGGGGGGCTCGTACCCTCACTCACTCCCCGAAACGACATCGCACGCGAGTGCGATGCCGCCTTGGGGTCGCAGTAGGACCAAGGGGGGGATGGACGCACACTGAAGCCCTGTTGTCTCAGTGAGTAAGAACGCAGCAACGAAACGCACAGCTGCAAAAAAACTGAATACGCCCGGTCAACGAAGCCGTGAGGACTGAGGAGTTCATCCCGGTCGCTCCCAGTTCTCTCGGGAAGAGGCAGTCGGAGTCGAGGTAACTCGACCACCGGCTGCCTTTTCGATTGGGGCGAAAGCGGCTCGCGCGGCCGTCTGGCCGGGCGCCTGCGGGCATTGCCGCGGCCACACGCGCGGTGATAGCGTGCCGCCCATGAACGAGACCTTCCGGCAGCACCCCGCACGGCGCCCAGTCCTCGCGGCTGCTCCTGCGATCCTCGCCGGGCTCGCGCTGGCATTCGCCTTCGTCGCGGGCTGTGGCGGCTCCGGTTCCTCCAGCGAGACAAGCGGCACGAACAGCGGCTCCACCAGCGGCGGTACACCGCCGCCCGCGACCGGCACGCCGACCCCGTCATCCGAACCCGCGCTCACCGGCGCGGCACTCGGTGCCAAGGTGTTCGACACGCGCTGCGCGCTCTGCCATGGCCCGCAGGGACACGGCGACGGCCCCGGCTCGGTGGCACTCAAGCCCAAGCCGCGCAACCTTCATGACGCCGCCTACATGTCCACGCGCACCGATGCGCAGTTGCTCGAGGTGATCCACCAGGGCAAGGGCGCGATGCCCAAGTGGGGCGGCGTGCTGACCGAAGCCGAGATCACCGCGGTGCTGGGCCATGTCCGGGAGCTGGGCAAGGCGCACTGAGCGGGCTGGCAGGCGCGGGTTGCTGCCGCCTGGCCGAAGCTGCGTGATCGCGCCCGCGCCTCAGCGCGTGGTGGCGTCGAACGGCCGGCGCGCGATCGTCAGCGTGACCTCCCGAGGCTTCCGCGCACGCACGAGGCCCAGCTTGACGCGAGCGCCCGCGCCGCTGTGGTAGAGCAGCCGCTGGAAGTCATAGACGTTCGCGATCGGCTCGCCCTCCAGGCTCTGCAGCACATCGCCCACGCCGATCCCCGCCGCCGCCGCCGGGCTCGGATCGAACACGTTGTCGATGTAGATCCCGGCGAGCTTCGCATCGCCCAGCTTCCGTCGCAGCGCGTCGTCCATCTGCAGCACCGAGATGCCGATCCACGGCGATTCCTTGCTCTCCTTGATCAGCATGCCCTGGTAGACGGCATTGGCGATGTTGGAAGGCAGCGCGTAGCCCGAGCCCGGGCTCTTGGCGAGCGAGTCCTGTCCCATGC
The DNA here is from genome assembly GCA_964483945.1 of uncultured bacterium. Lineage (GTDB taxonomy): Bacteria > Eisenbacteria > RBG-16-71-46 > RBG-16-71-46 > RBG-16-71-46 > JAIOPA01. The sequence goes on along the minus strand of CAZADU010000662.1, from coordinate 4,679 downwards.
GGCGCGCGCTCACGCCGATCACCTCCCCACGGAGGTTCACGAGCGGGCCGCCCAGTGCGCCGTCGCTCACGATCACCGAAGTCTGCAGATAGGTCGCGCCCAGGTCGTCCTGGTAGCACTCGCGCGTGGGCTGGTAGGCGACGAAGCCCGGGACCAGCGACTGTTCGCTGCCGTCCGGATTGCCGAACGCGATCGCCCAGTGGCCGGGCAGGGAGTTGCCACTGTCGCCGAACCGCAGGAACGGGAACGGCGAGTCGCGTTCGAGTTTGAGAATGGCCAGGTCGAGCGTCGGCTCGAGACTCACGACGGTGGCCTTGAAGTGCTCGAGGCCCACCTCGACTCCCACCAGGTCTGCTTCTTTGCCCGACTGGGGATCCATGACCACCCGACGCAGCGTGAGCACGTAGCCATCCGCCGAGACGAGGAAGCCGCTCGCCCCACCCGTCGGCCGGAAGCCGGTGAACTGCCGGTCGGACTCGGGCACCACCCGCCATCCTGACAAGTCGCGCGTCGAGCGCTGGAACGCTCCGCCCCAACTCGCGTCACGCACGTAACACCGGACGTTCACGACCGAGGGCCGCACACGCTTGGCCAGGTCCTCGAGCACGCGCTCCGACTTCTGGAGTACGACGAGTGCTTCGGGCAGCTCGTCCGCCGCGCGCGATGGCGGCGCGGCCCACAGGCTCAGCACGACGAGAATCGAACACGCTCCAAGCCAGCGACGCATGGCACCTCCTGATGTACCGAAGGCCGTGTGCCTCACGGCGTTCATAGGGATTCGAGGAACCGGATGAGATCGCTCCGCGAGCTCGCCGGCAGCGCGCGGAACGCATCCCGGCTCTGCTGCGCCTCGCCGCCATGCCAGAGCACGGCCTCTTCGTGGGAACGCGCACGTCCGTCGTGAAGAAGGTAGAGGAAGCCGTTCACGCTTGCCGCCAGCCCGATGCCCCAGAGCGGCGCCGTGCGCCACTCCGCGGCCTGTGCGCCGAGCTCGGGCAGCCCATCCGAGAGCCCGGGGCCCATGTCGTGGAGCAACAGGTCGCTGTAGGGGTGGATGACCTGGCGCGACATCGCAGCAACCCTGTCCTCGCCCGTCGTCAGCGTCGCGACGTGACAGCTGGCGCAGCCCGCGCCACGGAATCGATCCGCGCCGCGACGGACCGCTGTGTCGTCCAGGTCCCGCCGCGCGGGTACCGCCACCATCCGGCAGTAGTCGAGGAGTGCATCCAGCAAGGCGCCTTCCAGTTCGGGTTGGCCGCCTTGAATGCGTCGCTTCGCCGCACCTTGAGCCTGCGTCAGCTCCACCTCGCGCTTGGCGGGAGTGGTGATGCCGATGTCGTCGGCCAGCGCGGCGGTGACCTGACCGGCCAGCGAGGGCTGCGCGGCCTTCCAGCCGAACCGGCCCGGCACGCGCGTCGCGCCAGCCGCTTCACGAGCGGTCGCGTCCAGCCAGTGCACACGGCCCGACACACCGTCGCCGTCGGTGTCCGCGGAATCTGCGAGCGCGATGAGCGTGGAGTCCGGCACGGACTCGAGCAGTCCCACGCCGATCACCGCGGGTGCGATGCGCACGGAGAGCTGCGCGCCATGCGCCAGAGGCCCGTACGCCGCGCCGGCGACCTCGAAGCGCGGGCGGCGCAGCGTGGTGCGCCCACCGCTCGGGTAGACGTGTTCCACTTCCTCCCAGTGCACGACGAGGCGCGCCTCGGGGACCAGCCCGCGCACGGCGCGTTCGTTGAGGCGGTGGCCGTAGTGCGGGTCCGGCTGCCACCGCCCCGAGGCGTCCAGCACAGCGAGCTTCGTGACCACGGCGCGCGAGGCGTCGCCCGGCCCTTCGGGTGGCCGGCCGCGGCCGTCACGAACGTGGCAGCCGGAACACGAACGGCTGCTGAAGAACGGCCCGAGTCCGTCGAACTGCACCACGGACGCCGGTGCTTCGACCCAGGACGTGCGGAAGACGCGATCGCCCAGCGCGAACGCGCGCAGTTGCTCGGGCGTGAGTCCGGGCACGTGCTGCGTGAACGCGATGCGGGACTGGACCGGTGTCGTCGCCTCGCCGGCGGAGCGCGCGTCGAGCAACTCGTGGCTCGCCGGCGGCTCGCGCAGTCCCGCGACAGCCACGGCAACGCCCTCGATCGAGGAGGCCACCATGAGTACTGAGACCGTGCGGCGCAGCTGCCAGCGCCCCCCGCTCATCCGCCCCCCCCGATGACCACCGTCGCACCCGCGGCCTCGCCGGCCCGCTGGATCGCGCCTGCCAGCCCGATCAGCTCGCCGACCAGTGCCAGCAGCCTTCGCCGCCGGGGATCATCCTCGCTCAAGGAGAGCATCGCATCGAACGGCGAGGCGATGGTGTAGGCCAGCTGCCGGGCACGCGCCAGTCGCTCGCGGATCTCGGCACTGTGCGTGGCGTCAATAGCCCCGAGCAGGCCGGCGTGGGAACCGTCGCCTTCCAGCACCAGCGCGATCCCCTCGACATTCGCCGCGATGTCCCGGTGCGTGTTGTCGCTGAAGCAGCTGTGCTCGTCCTCCTGCATGCCGGTCGAGAGCGGTATGCCGATGCGCTCCGAGGCCAGTTCGAACGCGGCGAGCGTGGCCGGGCCGGCCAGCGCGCGGCCAAGGGCGACGGCCGGCGGCAGAGCGAGGAACGCGTTCGCGTAGCGGTCGGCGCCCGGGGACCACTCGTTCGCGACCTGTGTGAGGTCGCGGATCAACAGCTCGACGATCAGCGACAGGCACGCACGCCGCCGGTCACGAACAGGATCGCTGGGCAGGTAGTCCGTGTGCGGCCGGTTCCCCGGGCCGTCACGCGAGCGATCCTGTCCCCAGAGCAGGAACTCGATCGCGTGGTAGCCGAGCGTGACCTGGGTCTCGTCGTCGGCCGCGTGCCGGCTCACGAGCGTGGACTCGGCGATGGGCACAGTCAGGTCCGAGATGAGCCCCGCCTTGGGATCCCCCGCGACCTGGTCCAGGTAGGCCTCGTCGATGGGCCACGCGTTGATGCGCCCCTCGGGGCCGTCCACACCGGTGACGAGGTTGCGATCGTCGATGGGCCCGCCCGAGAACCGGAACGCTTCCGTGCGTCCGTAGGTATCGCGGCTCGCCACCCACGCCGCGCGCGCATGCTCGAGTGTGGCTCGCGACGGCTTGGCCAGGAACTCACGCATGGTGAAGCGCAACTCGTGCAGTCCGCGCACGGCCTCCTCGTAGGCATGGCGAGCGATGTTCGCGTGACCGCGTAGTGCGGCTGTCACCCCGTCGCGCTTTGGGTCGACCGAGTTCACCGCGCTCACGGGGTTCACCGCGATCACCGGAGCCGCGGCGCTGGGGCTCGCGACGGCGCACGCGGCCAACACCGCGAACAACAGGGCCAGCCAGGCGACACGCATGGGTGGTCCTCCGAGACCGGGGTGGGGGGGGCGGGACCGGCCCCGCCTCGAAAGGGTCATCGGTTCCGGGCGGCTCGCGCATGAGTGCGGCATGGCGGCCAGGCGCGGAGTGGACGCGTTCCGTGAGTGCTGCGAACCGCGCTGCTGGCGCGGTTTTCTTGACGCGGTCCGGGCCCGCTGTCTATCTTGCCCCTGACCATCTTCCAGTCGGACTGCTGGCGTAGCTCAATTGGTAGAGCATCTCATTTGTAATGAGGTGGTTGGGGGTTCGAGTCCCTTCGCCAGCTCAGCAGGCCCGCCGGTGGACCCGGCGGGGCCGGGACCCCGACGCCCGGCTGGGAGCTGCGCCGCTGGTTCGCGCGCCCCCGGGGCGTGGAAGCCGTTGTGGAGGGGTGCCCGAGCGGCCAAAGGGAGCAGACTGTAAATCTGCCGGCTCACGCCTTCGAAGGTTCGAATCCTTCCCCCTCCACCATTCCGGTCCTTGCAATCGATTGTGCGGGAATAGCTCAGCGGCTAGAGCATCGGCCTTCCAAGCCGAGGGTCGCGGGTTCGAATCCCGTTTCCCGCTCCATTCTCCAGTAGGCGAATCCGGTGCCCCAGGCACTGGGTTCGCCGCTCCGGCCAGCTCATGACCGGGTGGATCACGTCTTGACAATAAATTGGGGTCAGCCACAAGCTCGCCGATTGGCCGGGTGGCAGCCCATGGCAGCGGGGTGGGGCGCTTGGTCCCGTCGTCATAAGTGTTGTGGCCTCGGTCCTTTCGGGTTGACGGACCGGCTGGCTGCGACTAGATTCCCGGATTCGCACGACACCCTTAGACGACTTTCGCAACGGAAGTCGCCTCGGGGTGGTGTGTCTTTATCCTCGCACGTCCGGGCTCTGCTCGAGCTCTCCCGTTCCGGTCACTCATCGTCTCGATCACATCCGAGCCGTGCTGTCCGCTGGGATGGTCGCCGTCGTGCGCGCCCACGTAGCTCAGTCGGTAGAGCATCTCCATGGTAAGGAGAAGGTCATCGGTTCGATTCCGATCGTGGGCTCCACCTGCACACGAGGTGCGCCGGTCGAGCGCACGGTAACGCGAGACTGATCATCAACAGGGCCTGGTCCCAGGGAGTCCATCGAGATGGCAAAGCAGAAGTTCGAGCGCAATAAGCCGCACGTGAACGTCGGCACGATCGGGCACGTGGACCACGGCAAGACGACGCTGACGGCGGCGATCACGATGGTGTTGTCGCAGAACAACCCGAAGATCGCGGTGCGCGACTACGGGTCGATCGACAACGCGCCGGA
>CAZADU010000661.1:0-7145 GCA_964483945.1 uncultured bacterium | reverse complement strand
GCTCTACACCGCGGTCGTGGGCGTGTTCGGTTGGCAGCGCATCCAGCGCCGCCGCACGCCCTATGTGACCCGCCAGACGCTGACGCTGTTCGCCGTGCAGGCCGTGCCGCTGTTCCTGCTGCCCGAGGTGGTGCTGCCCTGGCTCGGCTACAACGGGGCCTTCGACCACGGTGCGGGGCGCCGCCTGGCGGACGCATTGTTCGAGAGCTACATCCCCACCGCCGACCTCGTGGCGAGGAACTGGCCGGAGTGGGGTCACCCGCGCGCGTACTGGCGAGCCTATGGCTTCATCCTCGCGTGGCCACTCAATGTCTACAACGTCTTCACCCACCAACCGCACTGGGCGTGGATCGGCATCGGCGCGCTGCAGACGTTCGTGCTGATCCCGCTGGCGGTGTGGCGCTGGGGCAAGGGTGCCTATTGCGGCTGGATCTGCTCGTGCGGCGCGCTGGCCGAAACACTGGGCGACACGCAGCGCGAGAAGATGCCGCACGGCCCGGGCTGGAACCGCCTGAACGTCGTGGGCCAGGTGTTCCTCGCCGCCGCACTCGCGCTGCTGGCGCTGCGCGTGGCCGCATGGGCACTGCCCGGAAGCGGGCTGGGTGCGATCTTTGACCTGCTCGCCGAGGGCAAGGACGCGCACGGCCGGCTGGTGAACCCGGTGAGTTACAAATGGTTCGTGGACGTGCTGTTCGCGGGTGTCCTGGGCGTGGGCTTCTACTTCAAGTACTCGGGCCGCGTCTGGTGCCGGTTCGCCTGCCCCCTGGCTGCGCTGATGCACATCTATGCGCGCTTCAGCCGATTCGCCATCGTGGCCGACAAGCCCAAGTGCATCTCGTGCAACGTGTGCACGAGCGTGTGTCATCAGGGCATCGACGTGATGGCGTTCGCGAACCGCGGGCTGCCCATGCAGGACCCGCAGTGCGTGCGCTGCTCGGCGTGTGTGCAGGCCTGCCCCACCGGCGTGTTGCAGTTCGGCCAGGTGGGTCGCGACGGGGCGCTGATCTCGGTGGACTCGCTCATGGCGTCGCCGGTCGTGGCGCGAGAGGGCCGAAAATGAACCGGCGCGGGGTCTCCCCCGCGCCGGTGATCGGCCATGCTGTTGTCGTCCTTCAGCTCACCGGTAGATGGTCTTCACCCGGCCCCAGGTCTCCGTACGCGTAGGGGTCGCGGCAAGGCAGAGCGAGTTCGTATTCTGGGGGTTGCTCGTGGCGGCGTTGAACAGGAAGTCGTTCGCGTTATTGTTGGTGTCGAGCGAGTTCCCCGACACACCGCCGGGCTTCCGTTCGTAGCTCTGGTTGTTGTTGAGCGGCGTCGTCGCCAGAACGGTGCCTTCCTTGTAGGCCGAGCCGGCGCTCATGCCCGCCTGATCCACGATCGCGGCTGCCGCGTTCACGATGGCGATGCCGCCGTCGTCGGTGATACCGGTGGCAAACGTCGTGTTGCCCGGGACCAGACCGCTGTAGCCACCCGTGGTGGCGCTATTGGTGAACAGGTAGTAGCAGCCCGCACCCAGAATGGTTCCTCCGGGAACGGTTGCACGCACGGAGTTGGTGCCGGCGTTGTTCGAGCCGCGAACCGTGTAGCCGCCGATGTTGACCGCGATCCCGGAGTTGTTCCAGATCTCGATGAACTCGTCGTTGCCGCCGCCAGGGCCGCGGGTGCGGAACTCGCTGATCAGAATGCCCGCTGAAGCCGTGGTGGCGATTCCTGACGCGGCGAGCGTAGCCAGTAGTGCGACCGCGAAGCGGAACGTAAGATCCTTGCGCATGGTGTCGTCTCCTCCGCAAAAGTTGCGCGGGCCGAGCTGCCGGAGCCGCGCGTGAATGGGGAATGGCGTAGCCTGGACCTAGGGTGCCCTTTCGGGTTGCGCAGCAGAGCTGCTGTGGAGGTGGAATGGCCACCGGCAGCCTAACACCGTGGCGCCACTCGGTGAGAAGCCAAAATCAGATGGCACCGGGTGCTCGCCTCGCTGCGACGCATCGGGGGTACCGCTGAGCCGAGCTTCGCCCCGGCGAGCATGCTCGGCGACCTCGCGGGGCCCGCGACGTCCCTACCACTTGCTCGAGACCACCACCCCCAGACCGGGGGACGTGGCGAGGTCCTCGTCCACGAGCTGCGTCCCGTCCGCGTCCCAGCGCTGGAGGCGGCCCTTGGCGAGCACTCCCGCGTAGCCGTCGACGCGAAGTCGGGTGCCAACGCCATACGCGAGGCGTGCGTAGAACGGCAGCCCACCCTGCTCGCCGATGTCGCCGGACGGCGCACCCTCGGGCTCCATCCGGAACCGGTCCGAGCGCTGCACACCGCCGATGGACATCTCCCACTTGTCCGCCGGTGCGTAGCGCAGCTCGATGCCGCCCGAGCCGAGCGGACCCGCGGCCAGCGAGTTGGCGATGCGGAGCCTGGCGGTGAGCTGCCAGTTGATGATCAAGAACGGCGTCACTTTGGTGCGGAAGAACTGATGGTGGACCTTGGCGCCGCCGCCCAGCACGAACCGAGGCGAGAACACGCGGAACGCGTTCAGCGTCGCACCGTACGTGAGCGCATCGCTTGCTCCGGCCTCGCGTTCGAAGGACCACTCGGCGAACGTCGAGGCGCCGGTGACGAAGCGAGGTGAGAACGCGAGCACGAGGGGGAGCGAGACGCTCCCCCGTTCGAGCGTCTCCCACGGGGGCGATGGGCCGAAGGTGTAGACGGCCATGTAAAGCCGCGTGATTTTGACGCTCTGATTTCCGCGTGCCCTGCGGCGGTCACTTGTTCTTTTTCTGGCGCCAGGAGTCGGCGTCGATGTCGAGGACGTGGCAGGACTCGGTGAAGCGGTCGACGAGTGCGGCGACGCAGGCGGCGCCGGGGAAGATGGTGCCCCACTGCTTGAAGCCGAGGTTGGTGGTGATGATGGTGGGTCGCATCTGATGGCGGCGGCTGATGATGTTGTACAGGAGGTCGCCGCCGCGCGCATCGGCGGGCAGGTATCCCATCTCGTCGAGGATCAACAGCGCCGGCTTGGTGTAGGTGCGCAGTCGTCGCTCGAACGCCGGTAACGAGTCGTGCTTGCTGAGGTCGGCGAGCGCCTGAGCGAGCGTGGTGAAGCGCACGCGGTGACCCAACTGCAGGGCGATGAAGCCGAGGTTCTGTGCGAGCGAGGTCTTGCCGGTGCCGCTCGGTCCGCGCAGTAGCACGTTGGCCCCGGTGCCGATGAACTCGCAGTCGAGGAGCTGTTCGTAGAGTGCGCGGTTGATGCGGCGCGGCCAGTTCCAGTCGAACTGGTCGAGCGGTTTGAACTTGCCGAGGGCGGCGAGCCGGGTGCGTTGGGCGAGGTTGCGGACCTCGCGTTCGCGGTGCTCGAGCGCGATCAGTTGTTCGATGGTCTGGATCGGCGAGAGCCGGCTCTTGGTGGCGTGCACGAACAGCGCCGCCAGGGCGTCGCTCGGGGCACGCAGGCCGAGGCCGCGCAGTGCCGCGGGCACGTCAACGCTTGGGCTGGTCATCGTAGTCCTCCAGGTCGTGCGGGATGACGTCGCGGTCGGGGACGTGCGGGTTCAGGACCAGCTCGACCGGGACGGGGCGGGTCAGCGCGCGGCGCTTCTGTTCGCACCATTGCGCCAGGGCACCGGGATCGTGCAGGCCGCGCTCGATGATCTCGGCGACGGCCTCGGTGAAGATCGCCTCGCCGTAGAGGTCCAGGAGCTTGTTGGTCTGCGCGGTCATGTGACGCAGGCTGCGTCCACCCTCGATCCAGCGGCCATAGAGCTGGTCGATGCTCGGCACCAGGGCGCGCAGCCGGTCGCGGCCTTTGAGCTCTTCCCCGGCTCGCTTCAAGCGCAGGATCTCCTCGCGGTGGGCGGGGATCTCGATCAGCTGCCGGTGGCCCCAGCAGCGAGGATGGCAGGCGATCTGCGCGCCGGCATCGAGCACGCGCACCTGGGTGTCGCTGGCGACGAGCGTCAGCAACTTGCCGGCGCCGACGGGCGGGACCGAGTAGAGGTTGGTGTCGAACTGGACACTGGCGGTCTTGTCGACGCGCACCGAGAGCATGCGGTCGGTGGCGGGCGGCGTGGCGGGCAGCGCCAGCAGGTGCGGCCGTTCCTCGGCGAGCACCTCGGCGACCGAGCGGTCCTTGAACACGGGATGCGGCCGGGGCAGAGCGATCTGCTCGAGGAAGCGGGCAAGGTCGCGGTTGCCGGTGGCGAGATCGGTGATGCGGCGGCCGGCGAAGTGGCGCTCGCGTAGGTAGCGTACCGCGCGTTCGACGCGTCCTTTTTGATTCGCCTTCGCCACCGCGCACAGCCGCGGCTGCACGTGATAGTGGCCGGCGAGGTGCAGCAGGTCAGGATGGAACCGTGCGGCGTCGCCGTGACGTTCGAGCACCACCGACTTGGGGTTGTCGAACAGCCACTGGCGGCTGGCGCCGCCGAAGTACGTGCTGGCGCGCACCAGCGAGCGACACAGCGAGTCGGCGGTGAGCTCGAACACCAGCTCGGCCCACAACGCGCGCGAGTAGGCCAGCACGATGAGGAACACCCACAGCGGCCGCTCACCGCCGGGCACGGCGAGCGTGCCGACGTGCGCCCAGTCGACCTGCGCCTGCTCGCCCGGCAGCAGCTGCAGCCGCAGGAACACCTCGGCGCGAGGCGCCGGGCGGATGCGCGCGACCAGGCTACGTAGCGTGCGCACGCTGCCGGCGTAGCCGCGTTCGCGGATCATGTCGTAGAGCCGGGTGGCACGCAGTCTTGGATACTGCGCCAGTTGTTGGTCGATGAACTCGCGGTAGGCATCGCAACGCTGCAGCTTGCGGCTCCTCGCGGGCGTCTTCCTCTTCCGCTTCGGCAACAACCCCAGCGCGCGTCGCACGACATCGTGGTGGATGCGCAACTGGCGCGCGATGGTGCCGACCTTCCAGTGCTCGGCGACGTGCAGCCGTCGGATCTCGGTCTCCTGCTCGGGGGTGACGGTCATGGACGCTCCCGGTGCGCACGGCCGACAGCGCCGCCACACCGCTCAGCGCCGCGACACCGCAGCACCCGCACGTCGAGGACGGGGTGGCGCGAGCGATCGCCGGATCCGGCGCAGTGCGCCCAGCCGGATGAGATCGCTGCGCAAGCCGCACACCGCACAGCAGGGCGCGGTTGCAGAGACGTGAGCGCCGGACGCCGCAAGTACCGCCTGTTCCCGGACTTCATCGGTTCCCCTCCTGCCGCCGAGGGGCAGCGCGCCGACGATCGGCGGCGCGCACTCAGCGGGCCCGGGCACCGTGCGCGACGACACCCCGCTCGGGGAACCCTGTTCCGTCACGCACGCGGCGACGAGGCGGAGCCGGGCGCGATACACGCGCTGATGATCGCGGTGGTCGAGCCGGCCGAGCGGGCTCTCCTGGTGGCGGGCGCGCGACGCTTGCTGGCTTCGTCGGCGGGCCTCGCGACGACAGACGAGCCCGCAGTAGATCTGGCCCCGGTCGCAGCGACGGCAGACATGGAAGATCACGCCGCACCGCCCGCATCGGGCCTGCCGAAGGCTGTCGTCCACGGCGCTCGCATATGTGCGAACGCGGGTCGTTGACCCCTGCGAGGCACCAGCCTAGACTTGGCTCACGTCGGCGCTCGCAGCTGAAAGTCGACCAGAGGGCTCCGGGTGTACCCCACCTTGGGCCCTCGTCCTTTGAGGACGTTCGCAACTGAGCGCGCAGTCTCGCTCAGGCCGCCGCGGCTCGCCAGAACGTCCGCGTAGGGTCAAAATCACGCGGGTCTTGGTGGCCGTCTACACGAAGGCAGTCGGTGTGCCGAATTGCCAGTCCTGCACCTCATAGTTGAGTGACACGCCGGCCGAGAACGCGGGCGCCGGGCGCCAGTTCAGGCCGGCGGAGAAGCTCAGGCGGTCGGACGCCACGCTCCCACCACTCGAGAGGTCGGCGGTGAGCAACGATTGGTACGAGGCCGAGGCGCCGTAGGTGAAGGCGGGCGCCGGCTTGGCAGGAGGGGCCGGGACGAGCGGCCTGGCCGGTGTCACCTGGGCCGCGCCGCGCGCAAGGCAAGCCCAATTGCACGTCGTGAGTAGCGCCAACGAGAGGAGTCGTCTGCGAACCATGGTGAAGCCTCTTCTGGGGATCCGGCGGGTGAGACCTCCCTCGAGGCTCAGGGTCGAGGCGCCGCGGGTCCGACCGGTGACGAATCCGCCGCTGACTTCGCCCTTCGAGATCCTACTTCGCGTTCGCCTTCTCCCACGCCCGCACCTTGACGCGCGCCGCGTCGAACAGGCGCTCGTAGTTGCCCTTGGTGATCTTGCGCTTGGTCTCGAGGCTCAACTTGGCCCAGACCGGCTCCCACAGCTCGTAGACGGCGAAATAGCCCTTCGGATCTCGCGGCGCCACCGTGTCGGTGCCGAACAGGAACCGGTTCGGATAGCGATTGAACATCTCGGCCACGCGTGTGATGGATTTGTCGCTCGAAACGGCGTACTTGCCAACCTCGTCCCAGGAGATGTCGAAGTTCACGTGGTCGTACGCCAGATCGCGCAGGATCAGCTCCATTGCCGCCACCTGATCCTCGATCGGATGGACGACGCGACCCAACCCCACGTGCGCCCAGATGATGCTGGTCTTTGGATGGCGGCGGAACAGTGCCTTGATCTCGGCCAGGTAGTCCGTCGTGTAGCTCTTGGGGAACGGCTTGGCGATGTCGTTGTGGAGCAGTGTCAGCAGGCCGGATTCGGCGGCGAAGTCGAAGATGCGGTCGAGCGCCGGGTCGGTGAGGCTCGCCACGTCCCCGTCGATCTTGGAGGAGACGAATTCCTTGTGGATCGTGAACTCGCCGATGCCCGTGAACACGCCGGGAAAGGTCAGCAGGACGCGCCGGATGTGGTCGGCGGCGTACATGTCGGTGGGATTGAACCCGGTGATCATCGGGTCGAGCCGCGCCTGTTCCGACTTGGACAGCCCGCGAACCTGCTGCGCGATGTGGGCGTCGGTGAACGAGTAGTAGTAGAGCGAAGCGTCGGTATCGAGGTAGTACTTGGGGGCGTTCTCGCCGTCCACCCTGTAGGACCACGTCTGCTGCAGCGGGATCCCGAACAGCGTCGAGCGGCCGACCTTGGTTCCCATGAGCTTCAGGAACTCCTTCGCCGTGACTCCCTCCTGGATGTAGTTGGTCAGG
>CAZADU010000660.1:0-3360 GCA_964483945.1 uncultured bacterium | reverse complement strand
TCCTTGGCCGCATTCGCAGTGGGGAGGCCCCACCGGGCCCGCCGTCCCCGCGCGCCCTGGCCCCCCAGAAACAGGAGTCACCCGTGATCACGTCCACCCAGCTCCGGGTCGGCATGCTGGTTATCTACAACAGCAAGCCGCATCGCGTCGCGACGGTGATGCACCGCACGCCCGGCAACCTGCGCGGCTTCGTGCAGGCCAAGCTTGTCAACATCGAGAGCGGCAGCAACCAGGAAGTGCGCTTCTCGACCGACGACAAGCTCGAGAAGGCCGTGTTGGACGAACACAAGCTGCAGTTCAGCTACAAGTCGGCCGACTCGTACCACTTCATGAACACCGAATCGTACGAGATGATCGAGCTCTCGGGCGAGGTGCTCGGCGACAACTCGGGCTACCTCATCGACGGCATGATGATCACCGCCGAGTACTTTGATGGGCGCGTCGTGGGCATCCAGCCGCCGATGTTCGTGGAGCTGGCGGTCAAGGAGACCACGCCGAACATCAAGGGAGCGGCGGTGCAGAACACGTCGAAGCCGGCCATCCTCGAGACGGGTCTCGAGATCAAGGTGCCGCCCTACATCGAGGACGGCGACAAAGTGCGCATCGACACGCGCACCGGCGAGTTCGTCGAGCGCGTGTAGGTTCACGCATGCACGCCGGTGCGCCCCACGGAACGTGCCCGCGGGCCGTTGCGGCCGGGTGAGACGCGCATGATCCCCGAGCTCGAAGCACGCGTCGCCTGCGACCCCGCACTGGCCCTGCTGCTCGCCGAATCGCGCGCACGTGACGTGACCGCCGCCACGCCGGACCCCACGCACGACACGGCGCACGCGTTGCGCGTGGCGCACTGGACGTTACGGCTGGGTGGCGTCGAGGTGGACGCGCGCGAGGCCATCGCCGCCGCTCTCCTGCACGACGCGGTGAACCCAGAGAAGGACTCTCCCGAGCGCGCCCTTGCCAGCACGCGCAGTGCCGAGCTCGCACGCGAGCGTCTGGCGGCGCTGGAGTTCGGCCCGCCGGCGATCGACCGCATTGCGGACGCCATCCGCGACCACAGCTTCTCGCGAGGCGCGGTCCCCGCCACACCGCTCGGCCGCGCCCTCCAGGATGCCGACCGGCTCGAAGCGCTTGGCGCCATAGGCCTCCTGCGTTGCATCTCGACCGGCGTGCGGATGGGTGGTGCGTGGTTCCACGCGGACGATCCATGGGCCGAGGCACGGCCGCGGGATGACGCGCGTTACTCGGTGGACCACTTCTTCACCAAGTTGCTCACGCTTCCTGCGACGATGCGTACGGAGGGAGGCCGCGTCGAGGCCGAGCAGCGAGCCGCGTTACTGCGCGAGTTCCTGGCCGGGTTGGGCCGAGAACTGGGGCGCTTGCCACCGCCGGCTTGACCGGCCGAGGCGGCACGGCGCACGCTTTCTCTTGCATGGACCTGCTCCGCTGGCTATTCCGTTCCGGCCGCGCCGCCGCCGGGCTGCTGTTGCTCGCCACACTCGTCGCGGGTGAGGTAGCCGACACGCGGCACCATCTGGGCGAACACGGCTGTGCGACGGACGCGCACACGCCGGGTCGCGACGACAACTGCACGTGCGCCGGTCTGCATGCAGCGCCGCTCGCCGGCCACGGGCCGGTCGCACTCGCACTCGTCGCAATCGAGAGTCCGCTGACGGTGGCGTCCGGTACCGGGCGCCCATCGCGTCACGGTGATTCGAGCGCCGCCCCGAGAGCCCCTCCCCGGAGCTGACGGCTGCGCCGCGCGGTGCCTCACCGCGCGTCCCGTCCTCGCGCACTTCTTACCGTGCGCCCTCCGCGAGTCTTCACTGGGAGGTCTCCCATGCGCAGGTTCGTCCTCTACGCGTTGCTCGTGCTGGCCTACTCGCTAGCGCCGAACGCGCGCGCCGGCACGTCCAACCCCGACATCTCGGTGATCGGCCAGCCGCTCATCCGTTGGACCGACGAAGCCAGCAACCCCGAACGTGACCGCCCCGTGTTCAGCGTGGGCGAGACCGAGTTCGTCTTCGATGCCGCGTTGAACCCGTACGCGCGCGGCTTCTTCACCGTCTCGCTCGCCGATGGCGAGGTGGGCTTGGAAGAAGGCTATTTCTCGCTGCTGCGCAGCCTGCCCGGCGGCATCACGCTCAAGGGTGGCAAGTATCGTGTGGGCTTCGGCAAGTTGAACGAGAAGCATCCGCATCAGTACCCGTTCGCCGAGCGGCCCGGCGTGCTGGCCGCGTACCTGCCGGGCGAGGAGTCGTACAACGAGACCGGCATGAACAGCTCGTACCGTCTGCCTCTGCCGATCGCCTGGTCGGTGACGGCCAGTGGTGACGTACTGCAGGGTGATTCGTTCCGCCGCCCGCGCGAGGTGAGCCTCGCTCCGGACGATCCGCTGGCCCTCGACCCGGACAATGGCGACGCGCAGCAGGAACCGCGCATGGCGTGGGTCGGTCGGCTCGCGGCGTTCGCGCCAGTGGGCGACCGCGGTGGCGTGGAGCTGGGGGTCAGTGCGACCGAGGGCACGAACAACGTCGCGGCTGGCGCGCGCACGCACGTGCTGGGCGGTGATGTGAAGGCCAAGCTGTGGACCGCTCCGAACGCTTACCTGCTCGTGCAAGCGGAATACCTCTCACTCGATCGCGACGACGCAGAGTGGGCTGGCCTGCCCACAGGCTACTCGCTCACCAACACCACCGCGGCGGGTCTGTACGTGTACGCCGACTACAACTGGGCGACGCGCTACAACGTAGGGAGCTCGTACGAGAACTACGAAGACCCCGACATGCCGGGCGAGACTGTGGCCGCCGCTGGCTTCTTCGCTGGGCTCGCGCTCATGGAGGAGACCACCGTGTTCCGGGTGGACTGGAAGCGCATCCAGCGCGACACGCCTACCGGTGCGAACGACTCCATCCAGCAACTCACGCTTCGCGTCATCTTCTCGATGGGCCCGCACAAAGCCCACCAATTCTAGAGGAGCCGGTCATGTCACGCATGTCATGGCTCGCGCGTTTCTCGAGCCTCCTGTTGGCGAGCCTGCTTCTCGCCGGTCCCGCCGCCGCCAAACTGCGCGTCGGCGCCAGCACGCAGGATCTGGCCTCGATCGCCGCCAGCGTCGGGGGAGAGCAGGTCGAGGTGTTCGCCATCGCACGGCCATCGAGCGACCCGCACCGCGTCGAGGCGTTGCCCAGTTACATGGTGAGCGTGTCACGTGCTCAGGTGTACCTGAAGGTCGGCCTCGGGCTCGACCAGTGGGCGGATGCCATCGTGGATGGATCGCGCAACGCCAAGCTCGCGGTGATCGACTGCTCCGCCGGCGTTCGCGTGCTCGAGCAGCCAGCGGGCAAGGTGGACGCATCCATG
>CAZADU010000659.1:0-2117 GCA_964483945.1 uncultured bacterium | reverse complement strand
ACCCGCAGGTGCCGACTATCAAGGCGTCAACGGAACCGGGTCAACCCCAGATCTCACACCATGGTTTGTTGTCAAACTGACAACATTGCACCTCAGTGGATGTCTTTCAAACAGTGAAGATGCTTGTGGGTGCCTGTCCGTGATCTGACCTGCTTTCAAACTGACCGCTGTGCGTGTCGTTCTGGGGACGTGTCGGTCCGGGTGGGCACCCACGGCTGCCTTTGGGCGGCCGGTGGGGGCGGTCGTGACTTGATAGGAACCTGTTCTGAGCAAGTGCCTCGTCACTGTTGTGTCCGCCCGTCCCGGCCTGCCGCCCCAACTGGAGAAGGGACGGTACGAACAGAATGACGCAGATATCGATGCGGGTGGTCGCGGGCGTCGACGCGCACACCGACGAGCATCATGTGGCGGTGCTCGACCGGCAGGGTCGGCTTTTGGGCACGGCCGCGTTCGCGACTACCGCGGACGGTTACCGCCAACTGATCGACTGGGTACAAGGACATGGGGCAGTTGATCGGATCGGAGTTGAATCGACCGGTGCCTACGCTGCTGCTCTCGTGCGACAGCTCGTGGCAGAGGGGATCAGTGTGGTGGAGGTCAACCAGCCACACCCGCATGCGCGAGCCCGACTGGGTAAGAGCGACCCGATCGACGCTGAGCTCGCCGCCCGGGCGGTGCTGAGCGGCACCGCGCGAGCGTTACCGAAGGACACCAGCGGCATGGTGGAGGCGATCAGACAGCTGGCGGTGGTCAGACAGGGCGCCTTGAAGGCTCGCACCGCCGCTCTGCAGCAACTCGACGACCTGATCATCACGGCGCCGCAAAAGCTGCGTGGCGAGCTGCGAGCCGGTCGCACGCTCCACGCCAGAGCCGCTCTTTGCATCAAGCTGCGTCCCCGAACAGAAAGGCTTCATCAGCCTGCCGAGGCCGCCAAGCTCGCGCTGCGCAGCCTGGCCAGACGGATCCGCGACCTCAACCAGGAGATCACGCAGCTCGACCGCGAGCTCGAGCGGCTCGTGCAACTCGCAGCACCACGCACCACAAGCCTCTTCGGAGTCGGCACGCAATGCGCCAGCCAGCTGCTCGTCACCGCCGGCCAAAACATCCAACGGCTGCGCGGCGAGGCTGCCTTCGCCAAGATCTGTGGCGCCGCTCCGATCCAAGCAAGCTCAGGACGCACCACACGCCACCGGCTCGACTATGGCGGCGACCGACAAGCGAACCGAGCGCTGCACATGATCGCCGTCTGCCGGCTGCGCCACTGCCAACGAACCCGCGCCTACGCCGCCAAACGCACAGCCGAAGGGCTGAACAGACGCGAAATCCTTCGCTGCCTCAAACGCTACATCGCCCGCCAGACCTACCACACCCTCCGCGCCGACCTCGATGCCCTAAACGGCCCTTGACATCTATAGGAACGTCCACCTCGCAGCTCTCCTCGACCTCCGCACGGCGATCGCGGACCATTGATCTCGAAGCGTTGAGCCCTTCCTTGCCATTCTGGTCAGGAGGGGCCGACGCACGCTGGAAAGCGCATGTTCATGCGGCTTTGGCGTGTCGCGAGGCTCCGGCGATCGACGGATATTGCGTTTTCGTACACCCTTGGTGCACCCTCGCCGAGCACCTCCTACCTGTCCACCGTGGACGGGGTTTTCGCTGTCGCCAATGACCGTTTATCCGGGGGAAATAGCCAAGGCCTGGTTCCTTGCGTCTCGTTACAGCGGCGTTACGATGGAGTTACTCCATCGGGCGATCCTTGACGGGTGCATCTGCAAGGCAGCTTGACAGGCGCAGCGATGGATACGTCTCTCGAGTGCCGCGTTAGAGAGCGCGGGAAGGAGGACAGCCATGAGCACCGTCATCGGCGTGGGGGTGGAGCAGGTCGAGGCCATGCGCGCCGGCTTCGCCGGCAGCATCATCGTCCCGGGTGACCCCGGCTACGAGGAGGCGCGCAGGGTCCACAACGCGCTCGTCGACAAGCGGCCGGCGCTCATTGCGGAGTGCCTGGGCACCGCAGATGTGGCAGAGGCGATCGCCTTTGCGCGTAAGGCCGGGCTCGAGATCGCCGTTCGCGGCGCGGGGCACAACGTCTCGGGCCACGCGGTCGTCGACGATGG
>CAZADU010000658.1:0-9418 GCA_964483945.1 uncultured bacterium | reverse complement strand
CAGCGTCAGCGCGCCGGTCGCTTCGGACTCGTCCATCTCGCCGTCGCCGAGGAACGCCCACACGCGTGAGTTCGCCGTCTCGGCAAGGCCCCGTGCTGCGAGGTAGCGGTTGAAGCGCGCCTGGTAGATGGCGTTCATGGGCCCCAGGCCCATGCTCACCGTGGGGAACTCCCAGAAGTCCGGCATCAGGCGCGGGTGCGGATAACTGGACAGGCCGCGGCCCGAGACCTCGCGGCGGAAGCTCTCGAGTTGCGCCTCGGAGATGCGGCCCTCGAGGTAGGCACGCGAGTAGATGCCCGGCGCGGCGTGCCCCTGGTAGAACACCTGGTCGCCGGCGCTGCCGTCGTCCTTGCCGCGGAAGAAGTGGTTGAAGCCCACCTCATAGAGGCTCGCGGCCGACGCGTACGTGCTGAGGTGGCCGCCGAGTCCGGAGAATTTGGAGTTTGCACGCACCACCATGAGCGCGGCGTTCCAGCGCACGATGCGGCGGATGTGTTTCTCCAGCTCCTCGTCGCCGGGGAACGGCGGCTCCTGCTCGGGCGAGATGGTGTTGATGTAGCGCGACTGCACCAAGCCCGGCAGGCCCACGTGCAACTGGCGCGCGCGCTTGAGCACGCGTCGCAGCAGGAAGTCGGCGCGTTCGCGACCCTGTGTCTCGACAATGCCGTCCAAGGCCTCGAGCCACTCGCGTGTCTCGACCGGGTCGCCGTCGGGGAGCTGGCGCTTGAAGCCGATCAGCATGTTGAGCTGGAAGCGTTCGGATTCGCGGCGATCGTCGAGTGACGAGGGGTCCGGCTTGGCGATGCTCATGAGATTCCCTGTCCTGCCGCCGTCTTGGGCGGCGCGCGTCCGGGCGGTCTCCACCTCGGCGCGCGGATCGCGCCGGCGGGCGGGGGCCGGGTACGTGCGGGTGAGACCAGAAGGATGCTTCGGACTCGTCAAGATAGCGGCACGGCGGCGGGGGTCAACCCGAGCCGGGCGGACCGCGGGCTTGCAGCCCGACCGGCCCCCGGGCCACTGCTCTCACGGACCCGAAGGACCGGCCGCGGCGACTGCTTCGCTTGGAAAGTCCCTTCGGATTGCCTACGGTGGGATTCTCACCCTTGGTCCAGGGCGCCAACTCGCGCTGCCGGGACCGCTGTGCACCCTCGGGGATCCACACATGTCCGCTGCCGTCGCCACGCTCGACTCCTGGCCGAGGATCATCCAAGGAGGCATGGGGGTCGGCGTCTCGGGCTGGCGCCTGGCACGCGCGGTGTCCGAGCGCGGCCAGGTCGGCGTGGTCTCCGGCACGATGATCGACCACATGTTCGTGCGCCGGCTGCAGGATGGCGACCCCGGCGGCCACGTGCGCCACGCCATGCAGAGCTTCCCGCTGCCTGAGGTGGCGGCGGCCGCGCTCGAGCGCTATTTCCGCGCTGGGGGACGCGCTCCGGGCGAGCCCTACGTGCTGTTGCCCGTCTACCAGCAGGTGGTCACGCGCGCGCGCGAGCAGTTGACCATGCTGGCATCGTTCGTCGAAGTTGCGCTTGCCAAAAGGGGCCACGGCGGAATCGTGGGCATGAACCTGCTCACCAAGGTGCAGTTCCCCAACCTGGCCACGCTCTACGGCGCGATGCTCGCGGGCGTGGACGCGGTGCTGATGGGCGCGGGTATCCCGCGCGAGATACCCGGTGCGCTCGACGCGCTCGCCGAGGGCCGTGAGGCCACGCTGCGCATGGACGTCGAGGGCGACGACACGGGTGCCGCCGAGCAGCTCCGCTTCGACCCGCGTGTCCATTTCGAGGGTGAGTTGCCCGACGTGAAGCGCCCGCTGTTCATCGCCATCGTGTCGAGCCATCTGCTCGCGACCGTGCTGGCGCGCAAAGCGTCGGGCCGTGTGGACGGATTCGTGATCGAGGGGCACCGCGCGGGAGGCCACAATGCGCCGCCGCGCGTCGGCGAGGTGCACAACGAGATCGGCGAGCCGGTCTACGGCGCGCGCGACGTGGTGGACCTCGCCAAGCTGCGCGACCTGGGCCGGCCGTTCTGGCTGGCGGGCGGCTCCGGCCGCCCCGAGAAGCTGCTTGAGGCGCTCGAGGAGGGCGCCCGGGGCGTGCAGGTGGGCAGCCTGTTCGCGTTCTGTGACGAGTCGGGCATCGACGAACCCCTCAAGCGCTCCGTCGTCGAGGCCGCTTCGCGTGGCGAGTTGTCCGTGTACACCGACCCGCTCGCCTCGCCCACGGGATTCCCGTTCAAGGTGGTGCACTGGCCCGAGGAGACCCCCGACCACGCGACGCGCGTGCGGGTGTGCGATCTGGGCGTTCTGCGAGTGGCCTACCGCAAGCCCGACGGGAACCTCGGTTATCGGTGCCCGGCCGGGCCCGTGGATCAGTTCGTATCGCAGGGCGGCGACGAGGCCGCGACCCATGGCCGCCGCTGCCTGTGCAACGCGCTCATGGCCACCGTCGGCCACGCACAGGTGCGCGAGGACGGCCGGCTCGAGCCGGCGATCGTGACCGCGGGTGACGAACTGGCGCAGCTCGGCGACTTCCTGCTCGGGCGCTCGCACTATTCGGCGTCGGATGCGATCGACTGGCTGCTCGGGGCGCAACCGGTGCGGTAGGTCGTTCCTGCGGCACCGACCTGCGGGAACCGACGGTCACGCTTGTGCGGACGCGAGGTGATGCCATCGTTCGGCCCTCGTGCGCCACTTGTGCGCCCCCTGCAGTCCGGGACTATCCTGAAGCGTCCGAATTCGTCCCCTGCCCGGAGGCCGCACCCATGCCCGTCGCCAGCGCGTCCATGACCACGCTGTACCCCGCCCGCCGCGGCTCGCGGCCGATCAGCGCCGAGGACCTGTGGACGCTGCCGCGACTCGGATCTCCGGCGCCGTTCCCGGATGGCAGCGCGTTCGTGCTGCCCGTGACGCGGTGGAATCTCGAGAAGAATGAGCCGCGCACGCAGCTCTTCATCGTGCACGCCGCGGGCGGCGCTGCCACGGAACTCACGTCGCCCGACGTGTCGGCCGCGGAGCCGCGCGTCTCACCCGACGGCAAACTGCTCGCGTTCACGCGCAAGGACGGGAACGGCAAGTCGCAGCTCATGCTCATGCCGCTGGACGGCGGTGAGGCGCGCAAGCTCACCGAGCTGCCGAACGGCGTGTTCGACCCGCGCTGGCTGCCGAATGGTTCGGCTCTGGTGTTCGCAACACTACTCATCAAGGGCCACCTGACCCCCGAAGCCACCACCGCCGAGACCAAGCGCCGCGCCGATGACCCGGTCAAGGCGCACGTGACCGAGGACCGCTTCTACCGCTTCTGGGACACGTGGCTCACCACGGGCGAGGTGCCGCACCTGTTCCGCTGTGACATCACCACCGGCGCGCTCGCCGACCTCACGCCGCAGGCCACCGTGTGGTTCGACTGGATGGACCCGTCGGGCCAGTACGATATCAGCCCGGATGGCGACGAGATCGCGCTGGCCGGCACGCTGTTCGATGAGCAGCGCTCGCTGATCGTGTCACGCATCTTCACCGTTCCCGTCTCGGGTGGCGCGCTCACTTGTGTCACCGAAGGCCACCCGGCCGAGGACCTGCGCCCGCGCTACTCGCCCGATGGCCGATATCTGATGTACGGCATGACCCACGACCCCAAGTTCTACTCTGATCGCGCGCGCCTGATGCGCATGGACCGCAAGACCGGCCGCCACGAGGAGTGGCTGGGGAACTGGGACTTCATGCCCATGCACTGGGAGTACGCCGCAGACGGCACCGTACTGTTCGAGGCCGAGCACCACGCGCGCCAGAAGTTGTTCGCGTGGAACGGGCAGGGGGAGCCGCTCGCGATCACCGGCGACGGGTTCGCCTCGTCGGCGACACCGGTGGCGGGCGGGCGCGTGGCGTACCTGCACGCCACGCTGGCCGGGCCCCCCGAACTGCACATCGCACCGCAGGCGGGCGGTGCGGCCACACGCATCACCGACTTCAATGGCGCGGTCACCGCGGGCTACGCCACGGGCGAGGTGTGCGAGATGTCTTTCGAAGGCGCCCGCGGCGAGACCGTGCAGATGTTCGTCGTGCTGCCCGTGGGCTACGAGGCCGGCAAGAAGTACCCGCTCGTGCACATGATCCACGGCGGCCCGCACGGCACGTTCGGCGATGTGTGGCACCCGCGCTGGAACGCGCAGGCGTTCGCCGCACCCGGCTACGTTGTCGCACTGGTCAACTTCCAGGGCTCCACGAGCTGGGGCCAGGACTTCGCGCAGCGCATCCAGGGCGAGTGGGCCGCGCGGCCGGCCGAGGACATCCTCAAGGCCACCGACGTGCTCATCGGCACCGGGCTCGTGGACGAGTCGCGCATGGCCATCACCGGCGGTAGCTACGGCGGCTACATGGTCACGTGGCTCGCCGGTCACACCGACCGCTTCAAGTGCATCGTCAATCACGCCGGCGTGGCGGACCTCACCGCGCAGTACGCAAGCGACGTGACGCAAGGCCGCGGCGAGGCCGCGGGCGGCGAGGCGTGGGACGGGCTCGAGAAGCAGGACCTGTGGTCGCCCGTTCGCTACGCGAAGGACATGAACACGCCCATGCTCGTGATTCACGGCGAGCGCGATTACCGCGTACCGGTGGGGCAGGGGCTGCTCATCTATGGACTGCTCAAGGCCAAGGGCGTGCCCGCGCGACTCGTGTACTTCCCCGACGAGAACCACTGGGTGCTCAAGGCGAAGAACGCGCTGCTGTGGCTTCGCGAAGTGCACGCGTGGCTGGATCGCTGGCTGGGGAAGTAAACTCGGCGAAACGCATCGCCGTGGCGCGCACCGGGCCACCCCGGGGCGCGCCGCGGCGTCTTATCGCCGCTTCGCTGCGCGGTCACGCAGTAGCACGGCCGCGAGGTGCGCACCCACGAACGTGAGCACCAGCATGCTCATCACGTTGTGTGCAGCACTCAGCGGCGCAGGGTAGGCCACCGCTTCGCCGCTCCCCGAGACGATGCGCGCCTGCCACCAGGGCCAGGCCAGCCACAGCCCGGTGCCGAGCGCACCCGCCATGCTGAGCGCGGCGATCAGGCCCATGGCGAAGTCCAGCCGGCTCCGCCACGGTGCGATGCGCTTCCAGTGTTGCCACTGGTAGAGGGCGTAGGTGAGCGTCAGCAGTGCTCCCGCCCCCACGTGCAGCGCTTCGCCCGGGGTCTGGCCGGAGGTCAGACGCAGCATGAAGATGAGCATGCCGCCGAGCGCCTCGAACAGGAGCAGCGCCCACACCGCGATCAGCACCGGTGAGCGCATGCGTTGAGCGCGCGGGGCCTCGGGGGCATTGCCCGGGGCGGCAGGTCCGGCGAGTGGCACGGTGCTTCGCGCCGCCAGCTACACCAGGTAGCGGAACACGAAGATCGCCTCGCCGGAGCCGATGCTGATGGTCCACAGCACGAGGAAGGCCCCGGTGAGTTTCGGGTGCTCGCGGAACAACCACCGCCCGGCCTTCTGTTCCTGGTACGCGAGCGTACCGAACACCACGAACAGGAGGAACGCGGCCAGCGACAGCAGTCCATGCGCGGCGAAGCCGAGCTTCATGGCGGCCGAGAGCGCTTCGGCGGCGTGCGGGCCCGCCGCGCTGGCGGCGCGGTTGGCCATGTACATCACGTTCACCAGGCCCTCGAACAGCGAGACCGCGAGGAACAGGCCGAACGGGAACGGCCGGCGCGTCCAGTTGCGCCGCACCACGAACAGCACGCCCGCGGTCACGAACAACTCGCTCACCGCGGAGAAGATCGAGAACGGTGGGATGTCCATGCTCCGACGTTAGCGGCGTGAAACACCGCGCGCAACCTCCGCGGCGTGCACCGCGCTCGCTGCGACGAGCCGGGCGGTGCGCTCGCGAGCACATCCGGGCCGCGAGCGGCGGGGCGGGCGGGACGTCGCGGCGGATGTCCTTGGTACAGCGCGGCCCGCCCGCGTAATCTGGCGCGATGCCACTCTCGGACATCCTGAAACAGCTGCTGCGTGAGTGCGACGTCGAGACCTACCGTGCGTCTGGCCCCGGCGGTCAGCACCGCAACAAGACCGAGTCGGCCGTGCGCATGACGCACAGGCCCACGGGTATCAAGCGCGTTGCCACCGAGCATCGCTCGCAGCTGCGCAATCGCGAACTCGCGATCACCCGCATCTGGCGCGCGCTGGAAGCGAGGCGGCGGAAGCCCAAGCCGCGCATCGCCACGCGACCCGGCAAGGCGGCGAAGGTGGCGCGGCTCGAGGGCAAGCGGCGGCAGTCCACCAAGAAGCGCATCCGGCGCGAGCCACCCGCCGAGGACTGAGTGTCCCGCCGACGGTGCCGGCGCTCGCTCGCGCGGCTCATCGTGCGAAGAACCCGGATGCCGTCTCCGTAGAAATACGGATTCGCCGCGCCAACTGCGGGTGAAACCTACTTGTGCGGAGCGATTATCGGTTGACCGAGCGGCGGCCGCTTGTTACCCCTGCCACGAGGCTGTCGCCTCGCAGAGCCGTGCGTCCCCCGCCGAAAGGAATCGCCATGCTTCGCCGTACTCTCGTCGCGAGTACTACCGTGCTGCTCGCGCTGGATATCTTAAGCGCCATTCCCGCGCGCGCCGCCGAGCCTGCCACGGCTTCGTCGTTCGCCGATACCAGCAAGCCCGTCACGTTCCTGACGGAGACCGTTGTGACTGGCGCGCGCTACCCGCGCCGCTACTTCGAGTCACCGCAGGCGCTGTCGTTCCTGTCGCGCTCGGTCCTGCGCGACATGTCGCCGACGGTGATCGGCGACGCGCTCCAGATGCTGCCGGGCGTGGACAACTCCAAAGACAGCCCGTGGGAGCAGCGCGTGGTGCTGCGCGGCCTCTCGGGCCAGCGCGTGCTGGTGCTGATGGACGGCATGCCCATGAACAGCGCGCGCGGCAACGGTCCGCACCCTTCGCTCGTGCCGGCTGACCTGGTGGACCGTGTCGAGGTGGTGCGCGGCCCGACCTCGGTGGCGTACGGCTCCGATGCCATCGGCGGCGCTCTCAACCTGATCACACGCGACGCGCAGACGGGTGCACCCGGCACCCGGGCCATGCCCGGCAGCGTGCGGCTGGGTGCGGCCACCGCAGACCAGTCGTTCAACGGCCAGGTGCAGCTGCGCCCCACGATCGGCCGGTTCGGCGCGATCGTCAGCGGCGGCTGGAATAACACCGCCGATTTCGAGACACCCGACGGCACGGTGGCCAACTCTTCGTTCAAGGACTGGAACGGTGCCGTGAACGCGCGCTACGACTTCAGTGGGCGCACCACACTGCGCGCGGGATATCAGATGTACCGCGGCGAGGACATCGGTATCCCCGGGCTGTCGTTCGACTCACCCGGCGCGTCTCAGGACTTCCTGTTCAGCTACTACGATCGCGATATCGCACACCTCACACTCGAGGAGCGCTACGACAACAGCTGGCTCGAGACCACGCGCATCCGGGCCTATTGGCAGGGCGAGCGCCGCAACTTCTTCTCGACCCAGACGCTCGCGGCCTCCATGTACCCCTCGTTCGGCCTGCCGCCGCGTCCGGGTTCCACGTTCGCCCAGACCGATCAGGACCGGTTCTTCGATCTCGACACTTATGGCGGCCAGGTGCAGCTCACGTCCAAGCGCCACCAGGGCTACCTGTGGACCGCCGGCTTCGACGCCGCGCGCGACATGACGGCCGGCAACAACGTGCGCCGGCGCACGTACCACTTCGACGACCTCGGCGGGCAGGATTCAGCCGGCACCACGGCGTACCGCGTGACCCAATCGGTTCCGAACGGCACGTTCGACAGCTTCGGTGCCTACTTCCAGAACGACTGGTTCATGGCGCGCCAATGGACCATGTCCGTGGGCGGCCGCTACACGAGGTACGACTACCACACCGAGGCCGGCCCTTCGGCGCCCGGGTTCTCGTTCACCGAGAGCAACACCACGAACGACGCACTCAGCGGTTCGCTCGGGTTGGTGTTCGCACCGGCGCAGGACCTGCACTTGTCGGCCAACGTGGCGAACGGCTACCGGCAGCCCAATGCGCAGGACCTCTACTTCAGCGGCGCAGCGAGCGTGGGGTACGTGCTCGGCAACCCCGCGCTCGAGCCCGAGAAGAGCCTGTCGTACGACGTCGGCCTGCGCTGGGGTCCGGGCCACTGGGCGGTCTCGGGCAATGCCTACCTGAGCAGTTACCAGGACCTCATCGACGCGCTGCAAGTGCCGCCCGTGCCCGAAGCACAGGGCCAGCCCACGTACCAGTACACGAACATCTCCGAGGCGCGCATCTATGGCGCCGAGGCCGAGGGTGAGTTCGTCATGCGCCGCGATTGGCGTGTACGCGCGGCGGTGGCCGGGCAGATTGGCGAGATCACCAGCGCCGAGGCGATCGAGAAGCTCTACGGTGTGTCCGGCTTGGACTCCGCGCCGCTGGCGGGCGTGCCGCCGTTCAAGGGCAACACGTCGCTACGCTGGAGCGCACCGACCGGCCGGGCCTGGGTCGAGGCCGGCGCGCGCTGGTCGTGGCGCACCAACCGCCTGCCACTGCCGACCCCGGGGGTGCCGCAAACGAGTGCATTCAAGAAGGAGTGGATCGTCGGCGACCTGTCCGCAGGCATGAACCTCGGCATGGGCCAGCGGTTGCTGGTCGGCATCCACAACCTCGCCGACACGCAGTACCGCTACCCGCTGGGCTCGCTCGACGAACCGGGCCGCTCGTTCTACGCGAGCCTGACCTCGGAGTTCTGACCGCGGGGTGCCGCGCGCGACCCGGGCCCGGTCACGGCCCGCCGGCCGAACCGTTAGAATGGCGCTCCCGCCGCCGAGTCGACCCCCGGAGATTGAGATGAACATGGATTCGCAATCGGCCGATAAGATTGTCAGTCCTCGGCTGGAGCCTCGGCTCCCGCCGGGGCAGGTGAAGACGGACAAATGGCCAGTGCTCCACTACGGCTCCGTGCCGCGCATCGACCTCACCACGTGGGAGTTGCGCGTGGACGGGCTCGTGGAGGAGCCGCAGCGCTGGAGCTGGGAACAGTTCCAGACCCTGCCTCGCACGCAGGTGCTGTCGGACATCCACTGCGTCACCCGTTGGAGCCGCTACGACAATGTCTGGGATGGCGTCTCGTTGCGTGAAGTGCTGCGGCGCGCTCGGCCCACCGGGGCGGCGCAATTCGCGGTGATCCATGCCGAGCAGGGGTTCACGACGAATCTCCCGCTCACGGAGCTCGACCAGGATGACGTGCTGCTCGCGGACAAGCACGATGGCATCGCACTCACTCCCGAGCACGGCTGGCCGCTTCGGCTCGTCGTACCCCGGCGCTATTTCTGGAAGAGCGCCAAGTGGGTCATGCGCATCGAACTGGCAGACCGCGACGCCCCCGGCTTCTGGGAGCGGAACGGCTACCACAACGACGCCGACCCGTGGCACGAGGAGCGTTT
>CAZADU010000657.1:0-15310 GCA_964483945.1 uncultured bacterium | reverse complement strand
TCGGGGGCGCACACAAACGCTATCACGCGTGTTTTCGGCGCTCGTGCGTGCCCTCACGCCTCGCGAAACACACCGCGACAGCAACTTTCGCAAAGTCACGCCGAACTTGGCACCACGGGCGGCTGCGGCGCGTGCAGGAGCGCATGCGTGGGCGAGCCTCGCGTCCGGACAGATCTGCCGCGCGGAGCCGTCAAGCGGAAAATTCGAGTCGCGCTCGCTCGCGCCGGAACCTGCGGGTACATTCGTTCGTCTGTGCAGAGCCTCCGTGCCCTCCGAGGACCCTTCATGCGCCTGGTCACCACGCTTGCTGCCTTGTGTCTGCTGCCCGCGATCGCCCATGCCCAGGTCACGAGTCTCAAGGGCAGGTTCCGGGATCCCACCAACAACGCTCCCGTCTCCGGCGTGCAGGTGAAGCTCACGAGCTTCGCGGACACGTCCGAGGTGAAGCAGGTGGCAGGCAAGGACGACGGTACGTTCGAGGTGACAGGTCTCGGCGTGCACAGCTACCGGCTCGAAGCCTCGCGACTCGGGTACGCCACGCTCAAGCAGGTGATCCGTGTGAGCAAGCAGGGCCAGGACGCGGGCGTGCTGCAGCTGCTCCCCGACGCCGTGCCGATCGCGGGGGTGACGGTGACCGAGTCGCCGGCACCGGCCATGCAGAAGGACGACACCACCGAGTTCCGCGCCAGCGCGGTCAAGACCAGCCGCGACGCCACGGCCGAGGAACTCGTGCAGAAGATGCCCGGTGTGACGGTCGAGAACGGCCAGGTGAAAGCCCAGGGCGAGACGGTGCAACAGGTGCTCGTCAACGGCCGGCCGTTCTTCGGAAGCGACCCCGCGGCCGCGATGCGCAACCTGCCGGCCGATGTCGTGGACCGCATCCAGGTCTACGACCGCGCCAGCGATCAGGCCGAGTTCAGCGGCTTCGAGGACGGCACGCAACAGCGCACGATGAACTTCATCCTGCGCGACCAGAAGGCACAGTTCGGCAAGTTCTACGGCGGCTATGGCGACCGCGACCGCTACCAGGCCGGCGGCAACGCCACGGTGGTGCGCGGTCTCAACCGGCTCACGCTGATCGGGCTTTCCAACAACATCAACCAGCAGAACTTCTCGCCCATGGACCTGTTCAGCGCGATGTCGTCCGGCGGCGGTCAGGGTGGCGGGCGCGCGGGGATGATGGGCGGCGGTTTCCGGCAGCCGGGCGGCGGCGGCCAGAACATCATGCGCACGGGCGGCGGCGGCGGGTTCAACTCCGGCAGCTTCTTCGTGAACCAGCAAGGCGGGCTCACCACCACGAACTCGGGCGGGCTCAACTACGCCGGCCAGTGGGGCAAGAAGCTCGCCGTCACGGGCAGCGCGTTCTTGAACGAGAGCGACAACGAGAACGTGCAGGAGTTGACCCGTGAGTACCTGCCGCCGCAGGACTCGCTGGCGTTCTATGGGCAGGACCTCGCCAGCGACACGCACAATTTCAACCAGCGCTACGACGCCCGGTTCGAATGGACCGTGGATTCGCTCAACTCGATCATCCTGGCCCCCCGGCTCTACTTCCAGAACACACGCTCCAACTCGCTCGGGTTCTCGGCCAACTCGAACATCGACGGCTCCGAGCTGAGCGCGAGCGACAGCTACACGCTCAACGAGACCGCCGGCCACAACCTGTCGAACCGGCTCACGCTGCGGCACCGCTTCGGCAAGCGTGGCCGCAATATCTCGGCCGATATCAACACCGGGCATTCGCTCACGAATGGCGACCGCGACCAGATCTCACTCAACACGTTCACTCACCCCGACAGCGTCTCACTGCTCGACCAGCAGACTGGCACGCATGCCGTGACGCGCTCGGCGAGCGCGCGCATTGCCTACACCGACCGGCTCACGAAGCTCTGGCAGTGGCAGGCCACGTACAACCCGTCGTGGTCGGGCAGCGAGTCCGATGCGCGCACGTTCGCCTTCGATACGCTGAGCGGGCAGTACGACCAGCTCGACCCGGTGCAGTCCAACTCGTTCAACAACCGCTACATCACGCAGAACGCGGGGCTCGCCCTGATGCGTGCATCGGGGCCGTGGCGGTGGCTGACACAGGCCCAGTGGCAGGCCGCACGGCTCGAAAGCGAGCAGACCTTTCCCGGCACGGGGACAGTGGACCGCACGTTCGATGACGTGCTGCCCGCCATGACGCTCACCGGCACGTTCGCGAACCGTCGCAACCTGCGGCTCGCATGGACCACTGGCACGCAGGCGCCCAGCATCAGCCAGCTGCAGAACGTGGTGGACTATTCCAACCCGCTCGCACTCTCCACCGGCAATCCGGGCCTGGGCCGTACCTACACGAACACGCTGTCGGCGCGGTTCTCCGAGGCCGATCCGATGCGCTCGCGCAGCCGATTCGTGTTCTTCAACGTGTCGCGCACGTCGGACCCGATCTCGACCGCGACGTTCACGGCCGCCGCCGACACCGTGATCGCGGGCGTCGCCGTGGGGCGCGGCACGCAGATCTCGCGCCCGGTGAACCTGGACCAATCATGGAACTCCAACCTGTTCGCCGCGGTGAGCCGACCCGCCGGCCCGCTCAAGAGCATCGTCACGCTCAATGGCGGTGTGTCGTTCGCCCAGACGCAGACACTGGTGAACGCCGGCCAGAACACGGCGCGCACCTCGACGATCCGCGCTGGCGCGGTGGCGGCGAGCAACATCAGCCAGAACCTCGACTTCACGTTCAGCTACCAGGGCAACTTCAACATCCAGCGCAATACGCTCACCCCGAACACGCGCAGTGACTACTATGCCCACATCATCGGATTCCGGTTCAACGCGGTCGGCCCGGGCGGCCTGGTGATCCGCCAGGAGCTGAGTCACGACTTCCAGGACGGCGACACCGAGGAGTTCCGCAAGAACGTGGTGCTGTGGAACTCGACACTCGGCAAGAAGTTCCTGAAGGACGGTCGCGGCGAGGTGCGGCTCACTGCCACGGACGTACTCAAGCAGGACCGCAGCGTGGGCCGCACGTTCACCGAGAGCTACGTGCAGGACTGGCGCGACCTCACGCTGGGCCAGTTCGTGCAGGCGGTTTTCACTTACACGTTTCGTTGAGCTGCTGGCGTAAACTCCAGCGCTACCGCGTGTTCCGGACGCCAGCCAAGTGCCCGACCGTAGCGGATTCTTCAGGCCGGAACCGCCGAGCAATCGCCGCGGCGAGAGTTCCCGGGGACTGAGTTCCGGAAGTGGCCCCTCTGACCCGACAGCGGCCGACAGGCGCTTGGGACCGGTGCGGTGGGTTCTCTTCGGGCGTGCTTTCCTATTGAGAACCGTCCGTCGAGGCCCTACATTGCCTGTGTACGCCCGGCTCGACCGGGACGGCTGGGCCTTGGTCCGTGGGCCCGGAACCGCGATGTCACACAGCATCACGTGCAAGGCGTTCTCAGGACACGCATGCCGCCCTGGACCGGGCCGTTTCCGTCTTCTGCCGACGGCGCGGACTGGTCCGCTCTCGACCCCTCTGTAGGAGTGCCCCATGCCGCTTCGTGACTTCTCCTTCCCCACGCGCATGCTGCGGGGTGCCATCGCCACGCTGATGTTGGCCGTCATGGCCCCGCTCGCGCACGCCCAGGCACTCGACATCCCGACGCTCTCGCACACGGGCGGCGGCTTCTTCCGCATCGATCTCGACGTGCAGGCCGGCACGAGCGGCGCTCCGCACGGTTTCGTGGTCCAGTGGATGAACAAGGCCGACTACGAGGCGTACGGCTTCACCGACCTCGAGTACGACGTCTACGCCGCGTATTGCGAGTTCGATGGCACGCCCACGCTCAACACCGACCCGCGCAGCGACTCATTCCTGCTCGGCTCCAACGGCGTCATCGGCATCCAGATGGGTGACCTGTTCGATGAGACCGGCATTTACGGCACGTACCTCGACGGCGTCGTTCCGGGCGAGTACGCGTTCCGCGTGTGGGCTCATGGCGATGGCGTCAACCCGTCGAGCGGCAGCCTGCCCTCCGCGGTGGAGTTCTTCAGCACGACCGGCAATCCCGAGTGCACGCAGGGCTTCTGGAAGAATCATACCGAGGTGTGGCCCGCTGGCTGCACGCCCATGCTGCTCGGCACGGTGGCCTACTCGGCCGCCCAGTTGCTCGCCATCTACAACACGCCCGCCACAGGCAACGGCCTGATCTCGATGGCGCACCAGCTCATCACGGTCAAGCTCAACGGCTGCAACGGCTCGAACCTCGCGCCGATCGCGGGCACGATCGCCGCGGCTGACGCGTTGATCGGTGGCCTGGTGATCCCGTCGGTGGGCGGTGGCTTCATCCACCCGTCACTGACGAGCGCACACACGACCGTCATGGACAACTACAACAATGGCATCATCCCCGGCGTCGTGGCCTGCGTGACGCCGGCGCGGAAGGCCACGTGGGGCGGCTTGAAGGCGCTCTACCGCTAAGCGGAATAGCCCGGGCGTCCCGCCCGGACCGGACTCACCGAAGGCCACCCTCTCGAGGGTGGCCTTCGTGCTGGTGTCCGCGATCAGCGCGGCGAGCTCGCGCGGCCGGGCGCGGGCAACGCGGCTCGCATGGCTCGCCAGTCCTCGGAGGTGACCACCTCGCGCACGTCGACGGGCGGCAGCTTCGCGAGTGTTCTGCCGATCCGCTCGAGGCGGTCGGGCGTGGACGGATGCGTGGAGAGGAACCCCAGTTCGGGCCCGGACGAAGATCCACGGATGCTCTCGAGGGCTCCCGCCAGCGCGCCGGGCGGCAGTGCTGCGCGCGCGAGGGACTCGAGCGCATCACGGTCGGCCTCGCGCTCGTGATCACGACTGTGGGACAGACTGCCCAGTTGCCCCGCCGCGTGCAGCCCGGTGGAGAGCACGGACGCGTCCCCCGCCACGAGGCCCAGCAGCACTTGCAGCGAGGCCTGGCGCAGCATGCCGCGCAGGGCGTGCCGGCGGCGCACGTGCCCGGCCTCGTGCGCGAGCACCGCCGCCAGCTCGTCGGGAGATCGCACGGCGCGCAGGAGTCCCGTGGTCACCACCACGCCGCCGCCGGGGGCGGCGAACGCGTTCACCATCTCGTGCCGGGCCACGACGAGATGCGTGGGCTCTCCGCCCGCCGCTCCCGCCGCCAGCAGGCGCTCGTACAACCGCCGCGCGGGTCCCACCACCACTGCGTCCTCGACTCGCTGTCCCGGCGGCGCGAAGTCCGCCACCACCTGCTCGCCGAACTCGCGCTCCCAATCGCGCGGCACGCGATCCGCGAGCGCATCCGCCAGCGCGGGCACCCCCAGCCTCCATGCGACCACACCCGAGAGCACGAGTAGCGCGAGTATCAGCAACAGCGCCGGTGCGCCCACGCGCAGCCCACCCGAGCCGCGCAGGCGCGAGCCGCGCGGAATCGCGGCCAGCAGCTCCGCACGGAATGCCGGGTCGCGGACGATCAGCACCTGCACCGGCACGGCGCGCCATTCGAGCTGCACCGGTTCGCCGCGCGACTGGCCGCGCACGAGCGTCACTTCGGCGAAGGGCCACACGCTCTGCTCACCGCCCGGCGTGGAAACGCTCAGCCCCTCGGGCGTGACCCACACGCGGGCGGCACGCGGCATGGGGCCGGATCCATCGTGGAGTTCGGCGGCGTACTCGTGATTCGATGTCATGAGACCATGACCTCAAGACCTCAAGCGCGCGTCCGTGCGCATGGTGTCGCGCTCAGGGAGTGCGGCTCCCCCACTCGCAGTCGTCCGCAGCCCAGGCACCGCCGATCGGTGGCCCCTGCGGAAGTTCGGGCGGAAGGCCGCTGCCGGCCGCGGTCGCTGCCGGGCGCGAGAGCCAGCGCTGGATGTCGTTGGCGAGCATCGTGCGGAAGGCGCGATCGGTGTCGTCCGCCGCACCGCCACTACTTCGAAGCGAAGCGGCGAGGCGCCGCAGTGTCTCCTCGAGCGCGGCGCGCGCCTCGGCGGACTGCTGCGGCTGCCCCGCGGCGAGGAGCAGCCGCCGCGCGGCCGCCGACTGCATCGCGCGCCGCACGGCACGAAGCCTCGGTGTGGCCGGAGCGGCACCACCGAACGACTGACGTGTGATCGCGTCCAACACGTCGGACGCACCCGGCATGGCGGCGTCGCGCCGGTGGAAGTCAGCGGCGCGCGCCAGCCGCTCCGGCGCCAGCAGCGTGCCGATGGCGTGGTCGGCCGCGGTCGCCGCGGCACCCAGCGCGTCGAACACCGGCGACGTGCGGCCGGCGAAGAACTCGTGCCGGGGCGGGTAGTCGGTCGCGACGGGCTCCAACACGCCGAGCAGCCTTTCGGGCAGGTCGAGCGTGGCGGGATCACAGGTGGCGAGCACGGCCGCGAGCGCTTGGTATTGACGCGCGGCCGGCACCGGTGCCAGTGGCGGCGCACCATCGCCACGCACGCGGTACGCATAGTCCACGCCGGCCACCGACTTGGCGGCGGCCTCGAGTTGGTAGCGATGCCGGAAGTAGAGCGGCACCAGCACTTCGGCGAGCTGGCCCAGGGGCGTGCCCGGCAGCACGGCGGACTCGCCGAAGCGCGCAAGCGCGCGGCGGCGCACTTCCATCTCGTGCGCGAGCCGTGCAACCGGGTCTGCACCGTTGTCCCACATCGCGGCGAGCGGGTGTGCGGCACCCGCGGGTCTCGTGTCGGAGTCGGAGAGATAGAGATATCCGCGCTCGAGGTTCTCGCGCAGGATCGCGGCGAGCCCCGCGCGCTCGGCCTCTGGCGTGGCGTACGGCGAGTAGGCGTAGCGCAGCGTCTGCACGTCCCACGCCCCCGCCCCGACGGCGTATGAACGGGTGAAGTCCAGCCCGCCGTCCGCGGCCAATTCCACGGCGGGTGCGGGGTAGTCCATGACCGAGGCGCGGCCCGCGTAGGTGCTGGCCGCGAAGTTATGGCTGAACCCGAGCGTGTGCCCGACCTCGTGTGCGGCAAGCTGGCGGATGCGGGCGAGGCTCAGCTCGACCGGATCGTCGGCGCCCCCGCTCCCGGTGCGGTCCGTGCCCGCCAGGCCCTCGAAGATCAGGCGATCCTGCCGTATGCGCAGCGAGCCCAGCGTGACGTGGCCCTTCAGCATCTCGCCCGTGCGCGGGTCGGTGACACCGCCCCCATACGACCAACCGCGCGTCGCGCGGTGCACCCACTGGATGACGTTGTAGCGCACGTCCAGCGGGTCCGCATGGCTCGGCAGCAGCTTCACCTGGTAAGCGTCCACGAACCCGGCCGCCTCGAACGCCTTCGCCCACCAGGACGCCCCCTCGAGCAGCGCGCTGCGAATCGGCTCGGGTGCTCCCGGGTCCACGTAGTAGATGATCGGCTCCTTCACACGCGAGCGCGCGGCCGCGGGATCGAGTTTCTCGAGCCGGTGCCGCACCAACCAGCGGCGCTCCAATTCGGCACCCACGGGCTGCGCGTAGTCGGCGAACAGCACCTCGAACGATCCCGAGCGCGGGTCCCACTCGCGCGGGCGGTAGCCGTCATCGGGCAACCGCACCAACGAATGATGCTGCGACAACGTCACGGCCTGCGGCGTTGGCGCGGTGGCGCGCACCTCGGGGCCGGGCTCATCGCTCGCGAACGTGAGCAAAGCTTCAAACTCGAGGTTGTCGGGAAAGCTCCGGCACTGCGCCAGGTCGAGCACGCTGCGGTCCTTGTCGAGCGTGAAGCTCCCCTGCCCCGCCGACTTGAGTGCTGCCGTCACGCCGTGCGCATCGCGCACCACAAACGGCGTCAGATCCACGAGCAGCCGGCCGTCGTCGGCTTCGGCCTGCACTTCGCCCGCCCACAGCACCGATGTCGCGAACGACTCGCGCACCGCTCGCCGTTCGGCGCTGTCGGGCGAGAGTGCGCGGAAGCGCGTGTTCTCCTGCTCGAGCAGCACGCGCGCTCCCAGGCGACGAAAGCTCACGACGCGGGTGTCGCCCACCTGACCGCGGTCCAGACCCACCGGATTGGAGCCCAGCCCGGTCTGGATGCCCTCGACGTAGAGCACCCGAGCGCACTCGCCGCGCGCTCCAGAGCTTTTCGGAAGCTCGAGCAACAGTTTGCCCGCCTTCGCGTCGCGCCAGGTCACGAACAGCCCGTCATGGCGTGCGAGGCCGCGGGTCTTGGCGGCAAACGTCGCCGCAGCGGCCGGGTTGGCGGGTGCGATGCTTGCCGCGCACGCCACCCGCGGCACGCCCGCGAACATCGGGGGCAGGCAGACAGCGGCGAACAGGAGCGACGTG
The DNA here is from genome assembly GCA_964483945.1 of uncultured bacterium. GTDB lineage: Bacteria > Eisenbacteria > RBG-16-71-46 > RBG-16-71-46 > RBG-16-71-46 > JAIOPA01. The sequence goes on along the minus strand of CAZADU010000657.1, from coordinate 7,076 downwards.
CGGCGGAATCCACGGGCGGGCATGAGGGCTCTCCGGAACGGGCGCGGGTGGCGGACGATCCGGGCAGGATAGCAGCCCCGCTGGTGCTCGGAGGCGGCGGCATGAAAGCGATCAAATAGTCGTGTCGAGAGCGGTGACTGGGTCTGGCGCTCAACAGTGGTCCGGATCCCGCAGGGCTCGCGGCCACCGCAGCGGCAAGGCCCACCGTGCCGCGGCGGCTTCAGTCCACCGCGCTCGCGGAGTCGGTGATGAAGCGCAGTGTAGCGGCCGCTCCGCGAAAGCCCTTGAGCGTCCGCAGGCGCTTCGTCACGGGCGACCACACGACCAGCGTCGGGAACGTGGTCACGCCGAAGCGCCGCTGCAGGTCGTCCACGAGCCTCACTTCGTCTCCGCTCTCGGCGAACACGTCGTGCACGGCGACCGGGATGACCGCGGAGCGCAGGGTGACGCTCCCCGCCTCGTCGTCGAATACCGCTTCGCGCAACGACTCGCATGTCTCGCACCCGAGCGCGGTGAACGCCAGCATCACGGGCCGGCCCGTCGCACGCGAGCGCGCCACCGCATCTTCATAGCTGGACCAGTCGGCGAACAACGACGGGTCGAGCGGCGGAGGTTCGACAGGCGAAGGGGCGGCCACCGAGTCGCTGATCAGTGCACCCATGAGATCCGGGGGCACGATCGAGGGCACGCCATCGGCGGCAGCCGGATCCGGCGGAGGCGTGGCGGTTCCGGAAACGTCCGCTCCGTCCGTGTCCCCTCCCTCGTTTGCCGACCCCGGCTCCGGTCCGTCGGCGACCGACAGCGTGCCACCTTCTGCGAACGGTGTGAGCAGTTCGGCGCTCATCGCCGCCTCCTGGGCACGCTGCTCGGCCAGCGTACGTGCGGCCAGCAGCACGAGGCCCGCGGCCGCGGGAACGAGCAACAGCCACCAGGCATGCGAACGGAGTGACTTGGCGACGGACATGGGCAGCGACGGCTCCGGGCACGGGGGGACAGCGCGGCCCCCGGAGGGGAGCCGCCCTGCTGTCATCGGCGCTTCGGGCGAGGGAATACACCCTTGGCTAGGGGCCAGCGCGGGCCGCGGCTGCCGCGCCCCCGCGTGCGCCCGCCGCCGGTGCCGCCCGCTCTCAGGCGACGCATCGCACCCGCGGCAGGGTCGCGGCCCTTCCAACGCCCTCGCCCGTGTCCTACATTCACCGCATGACCGAACTCGAACTGAACACCTCGCCTTATCTCGCCGCGGCCTTTGCGAACGACCGCGCGCACGTCTTCCACTCGTGGTCCGCTCAGGGGGCACTGGTACCGGTGGTGATCGCCGGGGCCAAGGGCTCGCGCATGTGGGACGATCAGGGGAACTCGTGGCTCGATTTCTCGAGCCAGTTGGTCAACATGAACATCGGCCACCAGCACCCCAAGCTGGTCGCCGCGATCCAGGCGCAGGCTGGCCGGCTGTGCACCATCGCACCCAGCTTCGCCAACGACATGCGCAGCGAAGCCGCGCGGCTCATCACCGAACTGGCCCCCGGTGACCTCGACATGGTGTTCTTCACCAACGGCGGCACCGAGGCCGTCGAGAACGCCGTGCGCCTCGCGCGTGGACACACCGGACGGCTCAAGGTGCTGTCTACCTACCGCAGCTACCACGGTGCGACCGGCACCAGCATCGGGCTCACCGGCGACCCGCGTCGCTGGGCCAACGAGCCCGCCACGCCGGGTGCGGTCAAGTTCTGGGGTCCCTACCTCTACCGCTCGCCGTTTCACGCCACGACGAGCGCCGAGGAGTGCGAGCGCTCGCTCGAACACTTGTCGAACGTGCTCATGGTCGAGGGCCCGCACACCGTGGCCGCGATCATCCTCGAGACCGTGGTGGGCACGAACGGCATCCTCGTGCCGCCCGACGGCTACCTGGCCGGCGTGCGCGAACTGTGCGACCAGCACGGCATCGTGATGATCTGCGACGAGGTCATGGCCGGCTTTGGCCGCTGCGGCGAGTGGTTCGCGGTGGACCGCTGGAAGGTCGCTCCCGACCTGATCACGTTCGCCAAGGGCTCCAACTCGGGATACATCCCGATCGGTGGCGTGGTGATCTCGCGCCGCATCGCGGACACGTTCAAGGACCGCGTCTTCCCCGGCGGTCTCACCTACAGCGGCCACCCGCTCGCGTGCGCCTCGGTCGTGGCCAGCATCGGCATCTTCAAGGAGGAGCGCATCATCGAGCATGCGCGCATGCTGGGCACGGACATCATCGGCCCCGAATTGGTGCGCATCGCCGCCAAGCACCCGAGTGTCGGCGAAGTGCGCGGGCTGGGCGTGTTCTGGGCCATCGAGCTGGTGAAGGACCGCAAGACGCGCGAGCCGCTCGTTCCGTTCAATGCCAGCGGTGCCGCCGCCAAGCCGATGATGGAGGTCGTGGCGGCGTGCAGGAAGCTGGGCGTGTGGCCGTTCCCGCACTTCAACCGGCTTCAGGTCACCCCGCCCTGCACGATCAGCGCCGACGAAGCGCGCGAGGGGCTGGCCATGATCGACCAGGCGCTCGACGTGGCCGACCGGTACGTGAGCGGATAGCTGCGCCGTGCGGCGAGAGCCGCCCGGTGCGGGACCTCGCCCGAGACCGCGACATGGACCGCCCCTTTGCCGACCGCGCCGAGGCGGCGCGTGTGCTCGCCGGGAAGCTCACGGCTTGGTGCGGCCAGAATGCACTCGTCCTGGGCGTGCCGCGCGGCGGTGTTCCCATGGCGCGCGTGATCGCCGACGCGCTCGGCGGTGAACTCGACGTCGTGCTGGTGCACAAGCTCGGCGCTCCGGGCAACACCGAATACGCAATCGGCGCGGTGGAGGAGAGCGGGCACGTCACGCTCAACCCCGACGCGCGTCGACTCGCCAGCGCCGACCAGCTCCGCGCCGAGACAGAGCGTCAGTTGGAGACACTGCGTGAACGGCGCCGGCGCTACTCACTCGGGCGCTCTGCGCCCGACCCCGCGGGCCGCATCGTGATCGTGGTGGATGACGGCGTGGCGACCGGCTCCACGCTGCTCGCCGCGCTCCGTGCGATTCGCGAGCGTCGGCCGCGCCGACTCATCGCGGCCGCCGGCGTGGTGCCGCGCGGCACCGCGCAGCGGCTGCGCGCGGTGGCCGACGAGGTCGTGTGCGGGCATCAGCCCGCCGACCTGTTGGCGGTCGGCGCGTTCTTCGAGGAGTTCCCTCAGGTGGGCGACCAGGAGGTCGAGCGGGCGCTGCGCCCGGCCACCCGCCCCCGAGACCAGGCACGCTGGCCCGCCCCCTGAGACGCTGGTGCGCGTGGGACCACGCACCCATCAGCGGCGGGGAGCCCGAGAAATAGGAATTACGCTCTTGACCCATCCCAGCGGGTCATTACGATATGCGCGGGAGGCCGCATATTCCCCCTCGCGCCAAACGCCCGACCACGAGCCGTCCTATGGCTCCACGTGGCGTCGCGGTTCTCGCCTCCCGGGAGACACCGATGGTTCCGAGCGACAGCAATGACCCCACCACCACCACCCCCGGCACCGCATTCGCCAGACTGACGATCGAGATCAATCGGTCGGGTCCGATTGGGAAGATCTTGAACCCTCCGTTGGGCACACCGCTCGAGATCAGCTTCACCCATCCCGCTGGGGCCGCGAATCACGGCCGGCCGCATCGGATCGAGTGGGTCGCCCTGAACTTGTTGGCTGGCGAACGGATCGAGATCCAGCTGGACACGGCGTTCCCGGGGTACTCGCAGAATCCCCCGCCCATGCCGGCCACGCCCTGGTGGGAGCACTTGCAGAGGCTCTTCCCGACCGCGGTCGTGCTCCCGAGCGGCGCCTTCGGGTGGGAACTCACGTTCGGCGGGACTTCGGAGTCCTCGGGCGTCGCCACGGGAATCAAGCGATTCGAGCTGAGGGGGAGCGGAGCGCCGAACCGGCCCCTTCTGCACTACAACATCGTGTTCTTCGATGCCAATGGTGCAGAGCACGCGATCGATCCCGACATCGTGGTCACCCCGGACCCGTAGCCGCGTCGAATCGGGCGCCGTCACCGCGCCTGACGCATACAGTCACCGAGCCGGCCGCGCCCGTCGAGGGCGCGGCCGACTTGTTCACGAGTGGCCCCTGCCTCAGTCCACCGAGCCGGCCATCAGCGCGCGGAACTTGGAATCGTCGCGCAGGGTGACGAATTCCGTCTCTGCGCGCAGCAGGCACTTGGAGTATCCGGCACGAGTCAGGATCTTGAGCGCCCGCAAGGCCCGATCGCGCTCACCGCACAGCGCGAGCGCCTTGGCGAGAGAATGCAGCGCATCGGCATGACGTTCGGAATGCGACGCCTCGCAGCGCTCGATCTCGGCCAGGGCCCTTCCGAAGTCGCCGGTCTTCGCGATGCTCATGGCGAACTGCGCGCGCAGGTGCACGTCATCCGGCTGGGCGACCAGTTCCCGTCCCAGGAGGCTGCGGGCATCGTGGTATTCGCGTAATGCCTCTTCGCGCCGGCCAAGCTGGAGGTAGGCGTCTCCCAGATTCAAGCGCTGCCTACCGTTCTCGGGCTGGGCCTTGACCGCCTCGAGGAAGTCGCGCAGCGCGCCCGCATGGTCACCCGAGAAGAACAGCGCCACGCCGCGATTGGAATGAAGCGCCATGCTCGTGGCCCGGGGGTCGGGCCGATCGGCATAGCTAGCCACCGCCTCGGCATACCGACACTGCTGGATGAGTGCCGCCGCCAGATCTTCATAGCCCTTGTTGTCCTGCGGGGACAACTCGATTTCGCGACGGAACGCATGCTCGGCTCCCGCCAGGTCCGCGGCCTTGGCGAGGAGGAAGTTCCCGTAGCTTCGCCAGACTCGCGGCCCGGACGGCTGCAGCTCGAGCGCCGAACGATAGCTGCGCCGCGCGTTCTTCATATCGCCCAGCTTGGCGTACGCCTCGCCGAGCAGCTTGTAAGTCTCGGCATTGTGCTCATTGCGCGCGACCACGCCGCGCAGCTCGGCCACGGCCTCGAGCGTGCGACCGCGATGCTGAACGATCTGGGCGAGCGCCAGGTGGCCTTCGCTCTCGCCGGGTGCGAGTTCGGTGGCGCGACGCGCGTCGGCCTCGGCGAGCGCGAGACGGGTCGTGTCACGGTCGAAGAGGAACCCGGCGAGCTGGCCTCGGGCGCGGCCGGCGTAGGCGCGCGCGAAGGCGGGGTCGAGCAAGAGGGCCTGGTCGAACTCCGCCAGCGAACTGTCGCGAACAACCGGGTCGCCCGAGGCCAGATAGCCGAGGCCTCGCAAGTAACCCTCGTCGGCCGCCGGCGGACGCACGGCGAGCGCCCCGCGCGTGCCGGCCGCAACACCCTGGGCCTGTGGCCAGTGCGCGAGCGCAGTCTGCAGCAGGTGGCGCCGGAGTTCGGCAACACCCTGCGGTCCGACCTCCCACTCGCGCGCCCAGCGCGTGACCTGGTCGCTCACGCGAACCTCGCGGATGTGCAGCGACAGCGAGCTGGCACCGTCGTCTCCCTGTTTCAAGTGGAACGTGCTCAACAGAACGGAGCTGGCGCCGTACTCCCGGCCCAGTTCGCGCGGATCGCGATTCGGGACGCGCTTCGCATCGAGCAGGCGCGACTCGACGATGTTGACGCGGCAGCCCTGGGCCAGCGTGGAGAGCAGGTCCTGCGTGAGACCGACGGCCACCAGGTCCATCTGCGGGGACCCGGTCAGGTTCTCGATGGCCGTGACCACCACGGTCTGTGTACCCCTCGGGCGCGGCCACACGATGGCGAGCAGCACCAAGGTCGTCGCCATGACCAATGCACGAACACGGAGCGCCCGCGTGGGCAGCAACCGCTCCGCGCGCTCGCGCAGGACTTCGAGCGGCAACCGGGTCGTCGTGCTCATGGAAACCTGGAGCGCTTCGAGGTCGGTGAGCGCCTCGTGTGCGGACTGGTAGCGGTGCCCCGGGTCCTTCTGCAGCAGCTTGACCGTGATCCGTTCCAGTTCGGGGGGAACGCCGTCCGCGAATCGCCGCAGCGGCGGCGCGTCCTCCTTGGCGATCGCGCTCAGCACCTCGATGAAGGTCGAGCCTTGGAATGGGCGACGCCTCGTGACCATCTCGTACAGAATCACACCCGTCGAGAACAGGTCGCAGCGCGGGTCAGAGTGCCCCGCCTCGTTGCACTGCTCGGGACTCGTGTAGCCGACCGTGCCCAGGATGTAATCGTGGTCGGCAGACTGCGTGGACCCTGAACTTGCGGACGAACTGTGGTGCGTGCTCGCGAGCCCGAAGTCGAGCAACTTGAGTTCGCCCGTCCGAGTGATACGGATGTTGCCGGGCTTCAAGTCGCGATGCACGACGCCGTGCACATGAGCGGCCTCGAGCCCGCTCAGGATCTGGCGAGCCCACTCGATTGCCTGCCGAAGCGGTATCGGGTCCTCGTGGATGCGCACGCGCAGGTCGGTCCCCTCGACATGCCGCATCGCGAGGTAGACGACACTGGCCGGGTGCAGACCATCGCTTCCAGGCCACAGGAAGTCCGGCGGGTCCGGCCGAGCCTCACCGCAGCCGAGGATACCGACCACGTTCGGGTGGTCCACCTTGGCGAGAGAGCGCGCCTCGGCGAGCAATCGCGCCCGCTGCGTCGGCTCACCGGCGCGATCCTCGCGCAGTACCTTGAGCGCGACGTCGCAGTCGAGCCGCAAGTCGCGAGCGAGGTACACGTCGCCTACGCCCCCTCGTCCGAGCAGGCGGATCACGCTGAACTGATCGATGCGGCCGAGGGGCATGCGCGGGGCCTCCACGGGCAAGATACTACCGTCCTGCCCGCACGGGGTGTGTGAACCCACAGGGTCGACCTCGGAGTATGAGGATGGCCCAACCCCGTGAAAAGCGATGCGAACCCACGGCCGGAGACCGCCGAGTGCCACTAAAGGCGCATGCGGGCCCGGGCCGCCGGCTGCCACCCCGTCTACGCGACGGGCCGGGATCGGGGATTACTCCAGCCCCGTCCACGACGAATTGACAGCACGGGACAGCATGGGACTGGATGAGAAGAGGCAGGGGACTTACGCTCTGACCAGCGCGGGAACGCCCCGCGCCCCGCGCCCC
>CAZADU010000656.1:0-2170 GCA_964483945.1 uncultured bacterium | reverse complement strand
TAGGTGCCGGGTGCCACGAAGCCGGTGGCCTCGACCTCGCCCTCGATCACACCGGGCGGGAACTTCTCCGCGGTCGTGAACGGCACCGCGCGGCCGGCGTTGAGCGGGTTACCGTGCTGGTCGCGCGCGTCGCTGCCGATGAACAGCGTGTAGGTCTGGTCGGCCGCGAGCGAATCCGCGAACAGCAGCGTCAAACGGTGGCCGCTCCAGCGGCGCTGGCGGATGTCCACGTTGGGGGCCACCTCGACCGCGAGTGTGGCCGAGCGCGGGTCCATGCTCTCGCTGAACTCGATCGTGGGCCGTGCGGTGCGCGCCACGCCCGTGGCACCCGAGTCGGGTGTGACCGAGACCACGGTGGGCTGGATGAGGTCGGGCGGCCCGCCCGAGGGCGGCCCCTTGCGCGCGCAGCCGGCGGCGAGGACCGACACGAGGAGCCCAGCGAGCAGCACGGCCGCGAGCGCGCCGCCGCGCTCGCTCGGGCGCCGGGCCGTGCGCGGATCAGGCACGCGGGTGCGCCTGCTCGTAAGCCTGCCGGAGCCGGGTGCGCGAGACGTGCGTGTAGACCTGCGTGCTCGACAGCGAGGCGTGCCCCAGCAACTCTTGAATGGCGCGCAGGTCCGCACCCGCGTCCAGCAGGTGACTCGCGAACGAATGCCGCAGCGCGTGCGGCGTCACGCCGAGTCCGCCCGCGACCACGGCGAGCCGCCGGCGCACGAGGCGCTGCACGGTGCGCGGCGACAGGGCGGCCGCCGCGCCGCCGGCGCGGCCCCTCCCCAGAAACAGCGGCTCGTCGCGCGGCCCCGACTCGCGGTGTCCGGCGGCCAGGTAGAGGTCGAGCGCGGCCAGCGCACGCTCCCCCACCGGCGTGACGCGTTCCTTGCGGCCCTTGCCGCGCACGCGCAGCAGTCGCGCACCGCGATCCAGATCGCCGCGATGCAGTCCCACCAGCTCCGAGATGCGGAGCCCGGACGAGTACGTCATCTCGATCAGCGCGAGGTCGCGGGCCGCAGCCGGCTCGCGACTGCCCGCCAGTTGGTCCAGCGCGGCGTTCAGGTCGAGCCGCGGCAGCGTGCGCGGCAGCCGCTTGGGCAGGCGCGGGAACGGCAGTGCCCGGGCGGGATCGGTGGCCAGCACGCCGCGTCGCACGCAGAAGCGACCGAAGCTCCGCCATGCGGCCAGCGCGCGCGCCGTACTGGTGGCGGCATGACCGGTGCGGAACAGGTCGCGCATCGCGCGCTCCAGCAGCGGCTGGTCCCAGCTCGCCGGTGCGACCGGCTTGCCCTCGCCCGCGGCCAGATCCAGCACGCGGGTGAGGTCGCGGCGGTAGGCGTCAAGCGTGTGCGGCGAATAGCGGCGCGCAGCCTTCAGTTCCTGGAGGAAAGTCTCGAGTGCTTCACGCACTGGCGGGCTCGGCCGCCACCTTGGTGCGGCACTTGGGGCAGACCAGATTCGTGCCCGACTTGGAGACCTTTTCCACCATGAGCGGCGAATCGCCGTTGGGGCACTCGCGCGCCACCGGCTTGTCCCACAACGCGAAGTCGCACTCGGGCCAGCGCGTGCAGGAATAGAAGATCTTGCCCTTGCGGCTCTTCTTCTCGGCCAGCTCGCCCTTGCCGCACTGCGGACACGGCACTCCGAGTGTGAACGGCTTGGTGAACTTGCACTCGGGCCGGCGCTCGCAGTGGATGTAGCGCCCGTACGGGCCCTGTCGCGCCAGCAGACCGGCGCCGCACAGGTCGCACTTGCCCTCGAACGGCACCGGCAGCTCGGCCTGGTCCAGCGGCTGCGTGTGCTTGCACTCGGGGTAGCCCGGGCAGGCGAGGAACGCGCCGTTGCGGCCGAACTTCTTGACCAACTGGTGCAGGCCGCAGGCGGGGCAGGTGATGTCGGTTTTCTCTTGAAGATCCCGCTTGATCTCACCGGCCTTCTTCTTGACCGCCTCGAGGTCGCGTGACAGCGGCGTCCACAGGTCGCGCACGACGTGCTGCCACTCGCGTTTGCCCTCCTCGATGTCGTCGAGCTCCTCCTCCATGCCGGCGGTGAACTCGAGGTTGAACACATCGGGGAAGTGCGCGACCAGCAGCTTGGTCACCAGCATGCCGAGGTCGGTGGGCTTGAGCGAACGGCCCTCGCGCTCGACGTAGTCGCGCTTGGTGATGGTGGAGACGAT
>CAZADU010000655.1:0-2034 GCA_964483945.1 uncultured bacterium | reverse complement strand
AGACTGCACCGGCAGAGGCTAACTCACCGCCACCGTCCTGGCGCAACTTTGCGCGCTGGCACTCGCGCGCTAGGCCGCCACCAGCGCGGAGATCCCGCCCATCAACTCAGCGCGACACCCACTCGAATCCGCGTTGACCCGTTTTTGTTTTCATGGTTTTGTTCCTTCCTTGGTTGCTCGGTTCGCTGGTGAAGTCGCGGGCCGCCCACTCGGACAGCCCGCGTGTTTCACCATCGAGTTATTCCAACTTCTCGATGGCCGCTTCCTTCTCCGCCCGCTCGTCTACGATCAAGCGGTACGCCGAGGCGCCGTCCGTCGAGGGCGTTCGCGTCGACGGCCGTGGCCGTCCGCGTCCGCCCCAGGTGCGCTGATACGCGACGCTCCACGAATCGAAGTCGGCGCCGAGTCGCGTCGAGAGGCCGTTCGTGTAGATGAGCCTGAGGGATCCAGTCCGCGCCAAAGGCAGCGCGAGCGTGGCGGCGACGCGGTCGTTCGTCTGGATGTCTTGCTTGGCCACGCCGCCGACGGTCGTCTCGCCGCCCGTTGCGCGGCCGTAGTTGAGCGACAGCCACGTTCCGCGGCGCTTGAAGTTGTAGATGAGGTTCCCCTTGACGAAGAAGAGCGGCTCCTGGCTGAGCGTCGTGGCGCCGTAGAAATCGCTGTTCCGCGTGAACATCCAGGCGCCGGTGGCGAGCTCGAAGAAGATGCGACCCTGCTTGCGCGACAGGCCGATCTCGGGTCGGAACGCCCAGCGGTTGGATCCGAGGTTGATCAGCCGGGCAGGGTCGTACTGCCCGAGAGGCACGGCGACCTGGATCCCGGCGCCGAGCACCGTTCCCTGGCGGTAGGCGGCGAAGTCCTGCCCTGCTAGCGGCGGCGCGCCCACGAAGTTCACCATGAAGCGCACGCGAGGGTCGGCCAGGCCGGAGGGGGACCGCGTGCGGTGCTCACCGGCGAGGGTCCCTTGGAAAAGGGCCCAGGACACCGGCGCCTGCAGGTCGAGCTTTGCCGAGCGCGAGAAGACACCGAGCGTGCGCACGTAGCCGAGGGCGACCGTGTGGACGCGAGCATTGAAGTCCTCGATCGGCAGGGACGAATCGATCAGGATGTTCCCCCTCGAGAAGCCGTAGCTGACGAGCGCGGCGTTCAAGCCGACGGGAGCGTTCTGGTAGAGCGCGGGCTCCAACTCCTGGGCTCGAAGGCCGTCGGCCAAGGCGACGAACAGGCTGGCCGCGATCGCCGCTCGGAGCGCCCGCCTGGACGTTCGGGGCACCTGAGCGGAGGCGCCCTCCAGCATCCCGGTGGGCGGGTCGATCCGGGTGCGGTAGAGGCTCACGAGGTAGAGGCCCTTTCCGCGTGACCTCTCAGAATGCGTAGCCCAGGACGAGCTGGACGCCTTTGTACCTCAGGCTGCCGCCGAGGGCCGTGTCCAGGATGTCGCGGTTGTATCGGAACCTCGTGTACGTGTACTGGAGACCGATGCCGACTTTGTGCCACGGGTGGTAGATCGCGGAGGCACGACCATCGGCGACCGAAGCCTCCGAATTCTCCGGCTTGATGATGATGTATCGCATGTCGCCACGCATCAGCAGCCGCTTCGTCGCCCACCAATTGATGTAGCCTCCGACGTCGCCGGTCACCGTCCCAAAGCTGCCCGACACGTCGAAGGAGCGTGACGTCGACCCCGAGCCGCCGCTGGCGCTGACGTCCGTGCGAATCGTCGCATCGAGCGAGAGGTAGCCGAAGCCGAGGGCCGGACCGATCTCGAAGCGCTGGTTGCGGTAGGCGGCGAACCGGTACACCCCTGAGAAGTAGTTGGTAGCCCCCTCGCCCTTCACTCGCGTGTTGGCCGTGAAGACGTGGTCGCCCCAGGTGATGTCCCGTGACAGAGTTTTGCCGGGACCTTCCCGGCGGTTGCGAAACCAACCCAGGCTGAGCTGATGGCGTCGCGAGATCCGCCAGGAGCCCTCGAGGTAGCCGCGTGTCGAGGTGTCGGGCACTTCCAAGCTGTTCTCGAAGTCGACGTCACTCCCG
>CAZADU010000654.1:0-1980 GCA_964483945.1 uncultured bacterium | reverse complement strand
CACCGCGTTGGCGGTCAGCACGATCGAGACGACTCGTCAGGGAACGTCGTGGACGGCCGATACGATGCGCTCACTGTCCGCGCAGCACCCGCGGGCGCGACTGCACCTGCTGATGGGCGCCGACATGTTCGCCACGTTCGGCACCTGGCGCGAACCGGACGAGATCGCGCGCCTCGCCGTGCTGGTGGTGGCCCTGCGCCCGGGCGCGCGAGCGACGAGGCGCGTGCCCGCGGCCATCCGCGCCGGGCGTGGCATGGTCTGGCTCGACAATCCCGGGCTCGAAGTGTCGTCGAGCGCGCTGCGCGAACGCGCCCGTCGTGGGCGGTCGCTGCGCTACCTGGTGCCCGACGCGGTCGGCCGCTACATCGAACGGCACCGGCTGTATGATGCGAGTCGGAGGCGTTCGTGAGCTACCGTCCGCAGGAGTTCTGGGAACACAGGCTCGAAGCGCAGTTCGACCTGCGCGGCACCGGCGAGACCGGGCTGTCGCTGGCGTACAACCGTGCCTGCTACCGACTGCGCGCCGAGGTGCTGACCACGTGCCTGCAGCGCGCACGCCTGCTGCCCGGCGGGCGGCGCGTGCTCGACATCGGCTGCGGCACCGGGTTCTGGACCGACTTCTACACGTCGCGGGGTGCTCACTACACCGGGGTGGACATCGCGCAGGTGAGCGTGGACCGGCTGACCGAACGCTACCCCGAGCAGCGTTTCGTGCGTGCCGATGTCAGCGAGGGCGTGCCGGGCGGGCCGTACGACATCGTCAACGTGTTCGACGTGCTCTACCACATCACCGACGACGCACGCTGGGAGGCGGCGCTGCGCCACCTGGCGGGTGCGGTGGCCCCGGGTGGGCTGTTGCTCGTGACCGACGTCTTCTCCGATCGCGGCTCGCTCGCCGAGCACAACGTCATGCGGCCGCTCGAGCGCTATCTCGAGGTGATCGGCGCTGCCGGGCTGGCGCGCGAACAGTTGTTGCCCACGCACGTGTTCTTGAACCGGCATCTCGGGCCGTGGCGGTTCCTGAACCGCTGGCCCGAGTTGCTGCTCGCGGCGGACCGAACGCTGCTGTCGTTCGGCCTCGGCCAGGACCCGGCCGCGAACAAGCTGCTCGCCTGCCGCCGGCCCGCCTAGTGCCACGCCTCGTCATCCTCGACGCCCTCGGGCTCGCTTACCGCGCTTACTACGCGTTCATCGGGCGGCCGTTGCGCAACAGCCGCGGCGAGAACACGTCCGCCATCTTCGGCATGTCGAACACGCTGCTGCGCCTGAGGCGCGACCTCAAGCCCGACCGCTGGGCACTGGCGTGGGACGGCCCCGGCCCGACGTTCCGCCACGAGATGTACACGGAGTACAAGGCGCACCGTCCGCCCATGCCGGAGGACCTCGCCGCACAGCTCACGCCCATCGAGGACCTCGCCCGCTGCCTCGGACTTCCCGTGATCGAGAAGCCCGGCATGGAGGCCGACGACGTCATGGCCACGCTGTCGCGCGCGGGCGCCGAAGCGGGCTACGAGGTCGTGCTCGTGACCGGCGACAAGGACATGCTGCAGCTGGTCGGCGGCACGGTCAGCGTGTTGGCGCCGGCGGGGAAGGGCGACGACTACAACCGCCTCGACGCCGACGGCGTGCGCGCCAAGTGGGGCGTGGGGCCAGAGCAGATCCGCGACGTGCTCGCACTCATGGGCGACGCCTCCGACGGCTACCCGGGAGTGCCCGGCGTGGGCGAGAAGACCGCGGTCGAGCTGATGGGCGCCTTCGGTTCTCTCGACTTGCTCTACGACCGGCTGGACGACGTGAAGAAGCCCGCGCTGCAGAAGAAGCGGCGCGAGAACCGCGCCATCGCGTACCTGTCGCGCGAACTCGCCACGTTGCGCCGCGACCTCGACCTGGGACTCACGCTCGACGATCTGGCGGTCGCACCCGTGCGCCGAGACGAGCTGCTGGCGTTCGCGAAGCACTGGGAGGTGAAGCGGCTGGAGT
>CAZADU010000653.1:0-3093 GCA_964483945.1 uncultured bacterium | reverse complement strand
CAGCGACAGCCCCGCCATGCTCGGGCTCTGCACCATCGAAGCGGGGCTGAGTACGCGCCGGAGAAACGCCGCTGCGGAATCGGGACGACCGAGCTGCAGGTAGGCTTCCGCCACTAGCCATTGCTCCGGCGCGGGACCCATGCGATCGAAGCCAAAGGTCGCCACGTCACTGCCGAGCCGGGCCGGCCGATCGAGCAAGCGGATGACATCATCCCACCGCTCGGCTCGGGCGGAGATGCAGGCCTCGAGGAAGTCGGGTGTGGCTCCATAGGCCGGCAGGAGCAAATCCGGGTGCGACCGAAACGCCAAGAGCAGCTTCCTCGCCTCCAGCGTATCGCCGGCCGCTGCAGCCATGTAGGACCGCGTGATCAGGCCGGAGCTCGTCGAGTCCCGGAAGATCGCCTGGTCCGGCATCGGTGGCGGCAGCCCGCTCGCAAGGGCGAGCAGAACGCGTCCGCGTGGCCATCGGCGGAAGTCCGCTCTTCCGAGCCGCTGGGCGAGGGATTGCCCGCGTCGAAGGTCGCCCATGGCTGCCTGTATTGCTCCCCGGGCGGCGTTCACGGAAGCAAGCGCGCTCGCGGCGGCGATCCTCACGCTCGCGGCAGTCGCCGGATCGCGCTCCATGACGGTCGCGAGGCTCTCCGCCCGACTCCAATCGTGCTCGGCAACCGCCAGTTGAAGCTTCGCGGCCTGCGCGAGCTCTCCCCGCAGCCCGTCGGCTGCCTCGTATGCGGCCCGCGTTTCGCCGAGGGCCAGCCGACAGCGGAAGATCTTCGCGAGGGTGACCTGGGTGAACCCGAATGGCGCAGCGCCGAGCACGCGGTTGTTCAACTCGAGCGCTTCCGCATAGCGGCCCTGCAGGAAGAGTAGATTGGCTTGATAATCGAGCACGTATTCAATGTCCGGGCTCTGCGGATAGAGTCGGCTCACACGCTCGAACAGGGCCGTCGCGCGTTCCACGTCACCACTCCACGAGGCGAGCAGGCCCTCCAGCCGAAGCCGCTGGGCCACGCTCATTCGATCGGGGCGGCGCAGCGCCTGCGACAGGGCGGCTTGGGCGGAGTCCGGTTTGCCGAGACCCCGGTAGGCAAGCGCAAGATCCTCCCACGCTGAGCTGAAGTCAGGGTCGATTGCGAGCGCTCGCTTCGAGAACTCGCAGGCGCCCTGGAAGTCGGCTTCCGCCTGGAGCAGTCGATCCGCTTCAACCAGATTTCGGTAGGCCGCGAACGACGGCGTGGGGTAGGGGAAGAAGTCCCGCGTCGCCCGGATGGCCGACTCGTCCTCGCCCAGCTTGTGCCGCAGGTCCATTGCCAATCGAGTGAGCGTCGGGACGAGCGCCCGGTCGGAGCTCGCCGTACCGCTCACCTTGTAGAGAGGTCTGGCGTTCTCCACATCACCGACGTCGAGCACGATCGAGTACGCCTTCCCAAGCCGCTGGATGCTGCCCTCGACCACCGTGCGCACGGACGTGCGGTAGGCGAGTTCCCGGGCCAGCGCTCCATCGACACGAGTCGTGGCTGGCTTTCCCGCCAGTTCGAGCCCGATCCGTACCTGATCCTGCGGCACCGTGGCGATGATCGACGACTGGTCGAGCGTGGCGCTCACGATGTCGCGCGCCGCTCGAGCAAGCGTCGAATCCTCGCGCGGGCCGTCGAACTCCGCGACCAGGACCCAATTCTTGGGGACACTGGGAACCGCGTCGTCCCGGCCCATCCCCCGCTCGAACCAGCCGGCCCTGAGCGCCACGAGTCCCGCAATCACCACCGACGCGAGCATCAACGCTGGGCTTCGCCATGTGCGACGCCTCGGTCGCGGGATTGGGACCGTGTCGAGCAGCGCCGCCGCGCCCCGATCGCCGGATCCTCCCCGCTCGGCCTCTCCAAGTGCGACTGCCAGTTCTCCCGCCGTGGCGAAGCGATCGGCCGGGAGCTTGGCGAGCGCCCGTGCCACCGCGCGCACCATCTGCGGGGGCGCGTGGGGACGCAGGGCCGTGATGGGCCGTGGCTCGACGTCGAGGTGCTGGTGTCGAACCACCGCGACCGTCGGTCCAGTGAAAGGCGTCTCCCCGGTCAGCATCTCGTAGACCATGCATCCTAGGCTGTAGACGTCCGACCGTGGGCCGACTTCCATGGACCCAAGCCACTGCTCCGGGCTCATGTAGAAAGGTGTTCCTACGGTCACTCCCGCGGTCGTGAGACTCGGTCCGCTCACCTCGCCCAGCGCGCGTGCGATCCCGAAGTCCGCCACGATGGCGTGCCCCCCCGCCAGCAGGACGTTGTCAGGCTTGATGTCCCTGTGGACCACGCCCTGTTGATGCGCGAAGTCCAGCGCGTCCGCGACCTCCCGGGTAAGCCTCACGACCTCGTCGAAGGCGAGCTGCTTCTCGCGCTCCAGTCGCCGGCGCAACGACTCGCCTTCCACATACGGCATGATGTAGTAGAGTCGTCCGGCGGCCTCGCCGGAGTCGTGGAGTGGCAGGATGTGGGGATGCGTGAGTCGCGCGGCAATGTCGATCTCGCGCCGAAATCGTTCGGCACCCAACGCGGCGCCGAGCTCCTGGCCGAGCACCTTGATCGCAACTCGCCGGTGGTGCTTCAGGTCGTCGGCGAGGTAGACGGTCGCCCAGCCGCCGCGGCCCAGTTCCCGCCCGATTCGGTAGCGAACGGAGAGTGCGTCCCGCAATGCAGCCGGAATGTCGTCCACGCTGGCCCCCCTCTCGCAGAGCAACGCCCAACTCAGGCTAGCAGGTCTCGCCCTCCGGTGATCTGGACGCCAGGCCGTGAGTCGGCGCGAGAGCGTTGGGAAAGCAAGATTCTGGTCGTTTGTCGGCAGCGCTCTCGGGAGCGGGAGCAGGGGTGGGCTAGCCCCGGTCCTCCTGACACGCTCCTGGGCTGATCCAGCCACGTCCTCGAACGCCACTAGGCTGAGGTGAGCGCCCCCACCCTGAGAACCGGCGGCTGAAGCTGGATTCCTCCGGAGGCGGGCTGCGACTGGATGGCACCACGCTGCTCACTTGGTTCGAACCCCGCTCGGGAGAGTCTCGGTGGCGCTAACAGGCCCGCCAAAGCACGTCAGCTGCGAGTGACGCCCAGT
>CAZADU010000652.1:0-2199 GCA_964483945.1 uncultured bacterium | reverse complement strand
CGGGGTGCCAGCTGTCGTGGTCGTAGATGCGTGCGAGCCGGTAGCGGCCCGACTCCACCGAGAAGTCCGCACCCAGAAGTCCGCCCTCGACGCGTGGCACGTCGGGCATGGCACCACCGTAGACGTAGGAGTGCCCGACCGCCGTCTCGGCTCCCATCAGGTCGAGCAGGTAGTTCAAGTCCTCACGGTGCTGCACGTGTGGCAGGAACGCGCCATACATCTGGCGCATGCCCGGCCAGTCCGTGCCGTGCAGGTTGGGCACGTAGAAGTAGTCGCGCTGGTTGCGCCAGCCCTCGGCGAAGATCTGCTGGAGCTCCGCGGCGGGCTCGAGCCACATGCGCAACTCGCCCTTGAGCTCGCCGTCGCCGGGCTTGGGCGCGGGCTTGTCGGCATCCACGAGGAACAGCTTGGGCGGGTTCTCCGGCGGAGCGCCGCGCGGACCCGGAGGGACCGGGGTGCGATAGAGCACCTTCTTGCCGTCGGCGCTCACGGCGAAATCGGCGACATTCGAGACGAACACCTCGGCCTTGCGGTCGGCGAGCTTGTAGCGGTGGAGCGTCCCGCCGCCACCCCCCGGGCCGGCCGTGGCGGGAGCCTCGAGGTAGAAGAGAGTGCCGCTGGCACCTGCCTTCAGGAGTGCGTACTGCTTCTCGCTCACACCGCCCACGGCGACGACGCGTTGCTGCAGGCCATCGAAGTCGATCTTGACCGGTGTGACCGCAGCACTCGCGACCTTGTCGGCCGCGTTCTTGTCCGACCCGCTCTTGCCACCCTTGGCCGCGCCACCGCCCTTGGCGTCAGCTTCGCTCTTCGTGTCACTCGCGGTGATGCCCTTGTCCTCGTCGCTCTCGGGCAGCAGCGGGCTCGCCTCGGTCTTCTGCAGCATGGCCACGTAGAGCCCGTAGTTGGCCTCGCGGTCGTAGTTCGTCATGTCGAGCCACTGCGAGCGCAGCCCCAGGTCGGTCGAGGCGAGGAACCACAGGTGCTGGCCGTTCGCATCCCACACCGGGTAGGCCGCGTCGGCGAGCCCGTCGGTGACCTGGTGCGTCTCGCCGCTTTGAACGTCGGTGATGAACACGGCGCGGAACATCGAGTTCAAGCGCGCGGCGAAAGCCACCCAACGCGAGTCCGGGCTCCACGCGGGAAGCAGCGTTCGCTGTGGCACCATGTACGGTTCGCGGCCCACCGTGCGCGCCTTGCCCGTGGTGACGTCCAGCACCCACACGTTCATGTCGGTGTCGTGGTACGTGAGCTTCTTGGAGTCCGGCGACCAACTGGGCGTGTAGTACTGCCCCTTGCCGCGCAGCGGGATGGAACGCGGCGGCGAGATGCCGTCAGGCGATTCCACCACCAACTGGTACTCACCCGAGCGGTCACTGAAGTACGACACCCACTTACCATCCGGCGACCACGCCGGCGCACGCTCGGCCGAACCGCTCGAGCGCGACAGGTTGCGCACGTCGCCCTTCTCGGCGGGAATGGTGAACACGTCGCCGCGTGCCTCGACCAGCGCGCGCTTGCCCGTGGGCGAGAGCGCGATCGAGCCCATCCAGCGGCCCGCGTCCGCCCAGTGCGGCTGCATCCACGGCAGGTCGGTCTCGGCCGTGAAGTCCAGGGCGCGCGATGTTCCCTTGGCAGGGTCCAGCTCGTGCACACGACCAGCCTGTTCGAACACCAGCACGCCCGCGCCGCTCTCGAGCGTCTTGACGTCGAAATCGGTGAACTTGGTGAGCTGTTGGAGGTCCTTGGAAGCCGGGTCGTACGACCACACGTTGGAAACACCGTCGCGGTCCGACAGGAAGCACACGCGGCCGCCGAGCCAGACCGGGTCCAGGTCCTTGGAATCGGTCCACGGTGGCGTGACCGTTTCGAGCGAGGCCACGTCGGTGATCCACACCGGGCGGTTCTGGCCGCCTCGGTAGTTGCGGCGCTCCTCGTCCCACGAGTCGTTCATGCGGTATGCGACGCGCTTGCCGTCGCTCGAGAGTTTGCCCTGGTAGGCACGCGGCAGCACGAACGCCGCTTCGGGGCCGCCCGCAGCGGGCACCGTCCAGAACCGCCACGTCGGCGTCGGTGCCCAACTGCCGCGCTCCGAGGCGAACAGCACCGACTTGCCGTCGGGTGTCCAATCCTGCGCCTGGTCATCGCCCGGATGCCACGTGAGCCGCTTCGGCACGCCGCCCGTCACCGGCACGACGT
>CAZADU010000651.1:0-6342 GCA_964483945.1 uncultured bacterium | reverse complement strand
GCGCGGGCCAAACAAGTTCCCTCGACCTCCGCGCTCGATGGCGACGCGCGCGCCCTGCGGGCCGAGGCCCTGCGCCAGCTCGCCCCGGCAGTATCGCGGGATCCCCGTCGCGCCAATTGAACATCCCTCACGGCGTCCGAGACGCCTCGAGAGGCTCCCCATGCACAAGACGCACAATGATCTGTCCGTGAAGGTGCGCGAGACCGTCTGCAGCGGCTTGAACTCGCTGCTCGCCGACGCTGCGGATCTGTCGATGCGAGCGAAGCAGGCGCACTGGGCGCTGCGTGGGGCCAGTTTCATCGCGCTCCACAAGCTGTTCGACGACGTGTACGGGCACGCGGGCGAGTGGACCGACACGATCGCCGAGCGCATCGCCGCGCTGGGCGGCCAGCCGAAGGGCACGCTGCAGGCGGCTGCTGCGAACACGCGGCTCGACCCCTATCCGGCGGATCTGGTGTCCGACCGCGAGCACGTGGCGCGGCTCGCCATGTCGCTGGGCCAGTTCGGCGCGCTCGTGCGCGCGGCCATTGACGAGTTCGCACGCGAGGGCGATGCGGGCAGCGCAGACCTCGCCACCGAGATCTCGCGTGAGGTGGACAAGGACCTGTGGTTCGTCGAGGCACACCTGGGCTGAGCCGCTGAGTCGGCGGATCCGCGCGTGAGGCGGGCGGGGGGACACCACCGCCCAACCCGCCTCACACGCCCTCGCAGCCGTCACCCGCTCCCGGCGCCTCGCAGGCAGAATGCCGTCGCTACCAATCGCGGCGTCGGAACGTGCGCACGGCGAGCATCACGGGTAGCACGGTCTCGACCGCCAGCACGGTGATCCCGAGCGCGATGCCGGTCGTACTTCCGAACAGCTTCATCAGCACCGCCGAGGTCGGACCGAACATCGCACCCGAGCCCACAGCGAGTGTCGTGAGCACGCGTGCCAGGTCCACCGGGTTCAGCAGCAGTGCGGGGAACAGCACGGTCTGCAGCGGCAGGCCTCGCAACAGTGTGGTCGCACCTAGTACTGCGAGGTCGTAGGCCACCACCATCAGCAGCCACAGAAGTAGCGCGGTGGCCGTGGCGCGCAGGCGGTCGGGCCACGTCACGGCGATCAGCAACGCGGTCGCGATGGTAAGCCAGCCGAGTGCGATCGAGAGTCCGGCCAGCACGGCGAACGCGCCAGCCTGGTCCGCGCCCGCGTTCAACGCCACCACCAGCCCGCCACCGCCGAAGCCAACCACCTGCACCAACGTGAGTGCCCCACCGAGCCCGGCGAGCTTACCCAGCAACACCTCACCACGGCTGACCGGTTGCGCCAGCAGCAGCGGCAGCGTGCCCGAACTGCCCGTGAGGCTCGTCACACCCAGCATCAGCCCCGCGAGCGGTACGACGAACAGCACCAGGTTCATGAGACTCAGCGTGACGCGCGCGAAGCCCTGGAAGCCGACCTCGCGCGCCTGGGCCAGCCCGAAAAACGACAGCCCCAGTACGAGTGCGGTGAGCAGTGCGGCGAACCCGAACAGCCAACGCCCTTCGAGCGCGACGCGGAACTCCTCGCGCGCCACCACCGCGATCCGGCGTACGCCGCCCCTGCCCATCACCGGTGCCCCTCCACCAAGTGCGAGCCGCTCACCGTGAGCCGCCCCACCGCTACACCATCCACGAGCCAGGGGAACGCCTCGCCCGGGCGGTCGGCGACGAACATGCCGCGCCACGTCTGGCCGGGTGCGATGGGTCCGGCACTGAAGCGGTCCTCGTATCCCTGGAGTACCAGTGTCACCGCGGCCGCACGGTCGTTGCGCACCTCGAGTGCGACCTGGTGGCCCTTGGGCACCGACGCGAACTCCGGGTCCAATCGTTGGCTGCCCAGCACGAGTGCCATCGCCGCGGTCGGGACCTCGGCCGTGGCCTGCGCCACCGGTGTGGCCTGGCGCAACTGCCGCATCGCCAACAGGCCGGCCGCACTTGCGAGCACAGCCACCACCAGCAGCCACAGGTAGCGCTTCATCGCGGGCCTTCCCCCGCGAAGTCGGCGAGCCGGCCCACGCGGCCGGCCCGCTCCACCGCCACCGCGTTCGCGGCGACGCTGTCGAGGAACGCGGCGTAGCCTCCGCCCATGGGGCTCACGATCTCGCCGCGCACGACCCACATCGAGTCCGCAGCGTGCAGCGTGGACTGGTCGTAGTCCGGCAGCCACACCGTGCCCGTCGCGGTGGAATCGCGGAGCAGGCACTCGATGGCGTCGTAGACGCGTGCGCCGCTACCCGTGCCGCGCGCGCTCGCGAAGTGCCGGTCGTGGATGGCCATGCCGCAAGCAGCGCACGGATCGCCGTCCCGGATCGTAGGTGGACCGCCGGCGGGCGTGCAGCCCGCAAGCGCAGCGAGCAGCGCGAACAGGGGAAGCAATGCGAGCCACGCGTATGGCACCAGCCGATCAGTCTCCCCGCGCCGCTCAGCCATCGCGGCGCTCCCCGCGCACCACGCTCATGAACGTCTCCTCGAGCGTGGGCCGCAGCAGCTCGAAGTTGCGGATCTCCAGGCCGCCCGCGCGCAGCAGCTCGAGTGTCTCGAGCGCGCGGCCGTCGTGCGCCTCCACCACGATGCCGGTGCCTTCGCCGGGCTCTGCATGGAGCCCGCGCTCGGCGAGCAGCGCCGTCGCGCGAACGACGTCCCCGCGCAGCTCCACGGCCAGCTTGGTCGCGGCCGCCTGTCGCTCGCGCAGCGCGTCCAGCCGCTCGAGTGCCGCCTGGTGGCCTTCCACCATGATCAGCACGCGATCAGCCACGCGCTCGACCTCGGCCAGCAGGTGCGAGCACAGCAGCACGGTGCGGCCTTCGCGCTGGAGTTGCTGGATGAGGCTCCGAAACTCCCACGTGGCCTGCGGGTCAAGGCTCGCGGTGGGTTCATCGAGCACGAGCACGTCGGGTTCGCCCAGTAGTGCCTGCGCCAGCGAGAGCCGCTGTGTGTAGCCGCCCGACAACTCGCTCGCCCGGCGAGCGGCGAGCGGTTCGAGTCCGACGCGCTCGAGCGCGCGAGTCGCGGCCTCGCGCGGCAGCCCGCGCAGTTCCGCGAAGAAGCCCAGCACCTCGGCGACCGTGCGACCGTGCGAAAACTCGACCCGCTGCGGCACGTAGCCGAGCCGGCGGCGTGCTTCCGGGTCGTGCGGCGGCAGCCCCGGCTCGCCAATGGCGATGTGACCGGAGTCCGGGCGCGACAGGCCGAGCAGCATGCGCAACGTGGTGGTCTTCCCCGCCCCGTTGGGCCCCACCAGCGCAAACGTCTCGCCCTTCTCGACCGAGAACGTCAGGTCGTCCACGGCCGTGACCGCGCCGTAGCGCTTGACCAGGTGCTCGGCGCGCAGGATCACGCGCGCCTCCGCGCTGCGGTGGCGGGGCCGAGCCCCGTCGCCCAGACCGCACCGGCCAACCCGAGTCCCGCCGCCCACACCGCGCTGAAGACCGCGACGTACCGCCACGCGCGTGGCGGGCCCTCGCCCGTCCGCGTCGCGACGCGACCACCGACGGGGGCCACCAGCGGGAATCGGTCCACGATGGTGCTGGGCGACAGTGCGGGGAACACGCGTTCGGCCACGCCGAGCACCGCGACCGCCGGGCTGTTCGCAAGTGCGGCCAGGTCGGGATACTGCTTCGAGACGAACGAGAACGCGGTCACGGGGCCGTGCGGCGCGTCGCCGATCCCGTCGCCGTCCAGGTCCCACGCGTGCGCCTCGCTCCAGTGGTTGCCACGGGTACCGTCGTCGAACTGGTTATCCGTGCGCCGCATGTCCACCGCCACCGGGAAGTCGTTCGCGATGAAGTCGTTGCCCGTGAACACGTTCTTCGCGCACGAGGCGAACATCAGCACGCCCCAGCCGTTGTCTTGCACCAGGTTGCCCGCGATATGGTTGCGGTTCGATCCATCCAGGAACATGGCGACCGTGTTGTCCACGAGTTGGTTGCCGATGAAGCGGCCGTCCGAGCAATCGCGCAGCAACAGGCCATAAGTGCGCGGGCCGCGATTGCGCACGATGCGATTGCGAGTGACGTCGAGCCGGTTGGAGAACATGATCGCGATGCCCGCGACGTTGTGTTCGAACAGGTTGTCGACGAGCATCGTGGCCTGGCAGTACATGGTGTGCAGGCCGTAGCGCCCGTTGTCGTGGAACCGGCCGCGTTCGACACGGGTCCGATGCGCGAAGGACAGGTAGATGGCGTCGGCGAAGCCGCCCGCGTCGGTGTCCACGATCGAGGCGTCGGCCGACGTCCACAGGTGGATGCCATTGCCCTCGCCGGTCTCGTCCATGGGCTTCACGCGGCCGCGCAGCACGCACTGGTCCACCGCGAGCCGGTCGGAGCGCTCAGCGTAGACGCCGTAGAGCACGTCCTCGAGGCGCACACGGCGCAGGGTCACGTCCGCCGAGTTCACCACGTGCACGCCGGCGTCCACGGTCAGCACGCGCTTGCCGCTGGCGCGCACCGTGACGTCCTCGAGCGACGCGCCGGAGGCAGTCACCATGACGACGCTGAGGTGCCCCGCGCCGTCGATCACCGCTCCGGGCTCACCACGCAGGACCACGGCACGGTTCACGTCGAGCGGCCCCGGATGCACGCCGCGCAGGAGCAGCACCGTGTCGCCGGGACTCGCGGCCAGAACCGCCTGTTGCGCGGCCCCGGCCCCGGCCGACGCGCGCAGCGTGCGCGCGTCGGCCGCGACCGCGACCGCGAGCAGTGCTACCACAGCCAGCGCAACAGCGAACAAGCCCGTGGCGGCGTGCAGCACCACCGCGACGAGCTCGCCCGCAGCGACGCCGGCAACAAGCCGCTCAGCCCGCACGCTTGCGCTCCGGGGATGCAGCGGCTGCTTCGGCTGCGGCGCCCGCTTCGGCCATGCCCGCGCCCCCACCCCGCCGCCGCTCGAGCCACACGACGAAGGGACCCAGCAACCAGGCGATCCCGAGCAGGATCGTGCCCGGCCCGGGGATGCTCCATACCTTGAAGTTGGCCATCTGCTTGAAGCCGATCACCGGCGGCGTGAACGCATCCAGCTTGATCGCCGCACGCGGGTCGAGATCGTGCCCATAGCGGTAGAGCCAGCCGCCAAACTGCATGAACATGTAGACGGCGAAGGCCGTGAACGCGAGCCAGCCCAGCACCGCGATCCAGCGCCTGCCGAGCAGTGCCGCCAGCAGAGCGCCGAGCCCGAACAGCGACAGCGCCTGCGGCATGTAAGCGAACTCCTTGAAGTCCGTGGCCGCAATGGCCTTCATGCCGACGTAGTGGTTGAGCGTGTTGATCTTCTGGACATCACCCTTGATGTCGTTGGCGTAGATGGTGAGCGTCAACCCCTCGGGGTACTGCGGAGCCCTCATCTTCATGCTCCAGATCGGGAGCACGGGCAGGAAGAACACCGGCAGCAGCACCAGTGCGGCGACCATGATGAGGCGGCGCTCAGCGGCGGGGAATCGTCCGGTCAGGTATCGCATAGGGGGCTCGGGGCCGCTACGGGGCGGACCGGCGCAAGTGTCCGGTCCGCCCCTCGCGGCTACCGCTTCAGCTCCGTGGCCACCGCGGCGAGGTTCTCCGCGGACGGACGCTGCAGGGACGCGGTCGGGGTGCCCCGCGGCCTCACCTCGAGGTAGCCCTGCATTTCCTGGTGCAGTGCGCTGCAGAAGTTCGAGCAGTAGAACGGCGTGATGCCGGCCTTCTCAGCCTTCCAGTGCATGGTCTTCGTCTCGCCGGGCTCGATCTGCATGTTGCAGTTCGACCACAGGATGCCGAAGCCGTGCGCGATGTCGTCGTCCTGCTCGAGGTTCGTGATGTGGAAGTACACCTCGTCGCCCTCGCTGACCGTCACGACGTCGGGCGTAAAGTGCGTGCGCACGGCCAGCATGTAGACGTCCACGCGGTTGCCCTTGCGCTCGACGCGCGCGTCCTCGGCGCGCTTGATGGCCTCGGGCTTCATGTTCTCGGCGCGCGGATAGACCTTGATCGGTTTGAGCTTCTCGGCCTTGATCATCTGGGCGTAGTGCGGTTCGAGATAGGTCGGGAAATCGTAGAGCAGTTCCATCTGGGGTCCGCGCAGGGCGATGAGCTGGGCCGCCTCGGGGTGCGTGGGTCCGACGTTGAGGTAACGGTCCTTGGAGATCTTGTCCAGCGCGACCACGTAGTCGCCGGTCGGATGGCGCGTGTCTCCCTCGGAGGCCATGAGATGGCCGATCGAGTAGTAGACGTCGATCTTGTCCACCACGTCCCAGGGCGGGCCCACTTTCCACTTGGCGATCTGCGAGTCGAGGAAGAGCGACGTGTAGGCGAAGCCCTTGTCGTCGAACTGCGTGTGCAGCGGGCCCAGACC
>CAZADU010000650.1:0-2077 GCA_964483945.1 uncultured bacterium | reverse complement strand
GCACACGAGGGCCCGCGACCGCGCCGTCCTTGGTGACGTGGCCCACCAGGAACACCGACGTTTTTGAAGCCTTGGCGAAGTGCAGCATCGCCAGGCCGCACTCGCGCACCTGCGTCACCGTGCCCGGGCCGCCTTCGAGGTCGGCGCGCGACAACGTCTGGATGGAGTCGGCGATCAGCGCGTCGGGGGCGACCGCGACCGCGGTATCCAACACCTTCTCGAGGTCGGTTTCGCAGTAGAGCAGCAGCCCCTCGGGCACGTCGCCCAGGCGCGCGGCGCGCAGCCGGATCTGCTGCTCGATCTCTTCGCCGGAGACATACAGCCCTTTGCGTCCGCTCGCCGCGAACGCGCGCGCCAGTTGCAGCAGCAGCGTGCTCTTGCCGATCCCCGGATCGCCGCCCACCAACAGCAGCGAGCCCGGCACGATGCCGCCGCCCAGCACGCGATCCACCTCGGGCAGGCCTGTGCTCGTGCGCTCGGTGGACTCCATCGACACGTCGGCCAACGCCACCGGGCCCTCGCGCCGCACGCTGCCCGCCGGGACCCAGCGGCGTGAACTTCGCGCGCCTGCGCCGGGCGCGGGAGCACCGCCCGTGCCTCCGGCCGGTGCCTCGCTAGCCGTGTTCCACTCGCCGCACGACGGGCAATGGCCGAACCAGCGCGGCTGCTCATTGCCACAGGCCGTGCAGAAGAACGACGTGCGGGCGGACTTGGGCGACTTGGGTCGGATGCTGCTCTTCATGGAGGTCTCGCGCGGGGCGGGTGCAGGGGGACTCGAGCCGTGCCGTCGCGGTTGGCGCGCGGCTTCGGTCAAACAGGTTGCCGCAGGTGGCGCGGCGCCGGGTCGCGGCGGCGCGTCACCCGAGCGTCGTCAGAACACGCTCAGGTTGATGTATTTCTTGGGGTTCTTCTTGATGTCGGCGATGAGCGCCCGGAACTCCGCCACCGTGTTCCTGGCGTCCTCATAGAGGCGCGGGTCGTTCACGAGCTTGCCCAGCGAGCCTTCGCCGTCGTCGATCTTGTTGCTCACGCTCTGCAGCGAGCCGCGTAACGAATCGAGCTTCACGGTGAGTTGCTCCATGCCCTTCGCCGAGCGCTCGAACGAGTCCAGGGTGCTGCGCAACTGTGCTTCCTTGTCGGTCGTGAGCGACCTTGCCGTGCGCGAAGCGGCGTTCAGGTTCTGCATCGTCTCTTTGAGCAACGCGCGGTTCTCGGACACGGCCATCCTGAGCTGCTCGCTCGTGTTCTGGAAGTTGGCCAGCGTCTTGTCCACGGTACCGCTGCGCTCGAGCGCCTGCGCGATGCCCTGGAGCTGTGTGGCGAGCTGCGTGATGGCGTCCACGGTGCTGCCCATCTCGGCCATCACTTCGGGGATGCCCTTTTCGTAGACACCCGGGATGGTATCCCCCACGGCGTACGGCGTGCCCGTCGAGCGGTAGTCCACGGCGATCACCTTCTCGCCCATGAGCCCGACGTTGCGGATGTTCACGCGACTGTCGGTGGTGAGCGTGATCTCGGAGGACAGCGCCAGGGCCACGACGACGTGGTCGTCCACCAGCATCACCCTCTCGACGTTGCCCTTGCGCAGGCCGTTCACCTGCACCTCATCGCTGCTCGCGAGCCCGCCCGTCTGCGGAAATGTGACCGTCCACACCCGCACCTTACGCGCGAGTGTGAGCTCCTTGAGCCATGTCACGCCCCACAGCGTCACCGCAAGTGCGACCAACACCGTGGCCCCGACCTGGATCTCCGTTCGACGGCTCAAGTCCCGCTCCTTCGCTTCAAATGGGGGGCGTGCCGATCCGGACGAGCGGCCTGTCGCGCCGCCGCGCCGCATGGGTGCACCGCGAGCAATTCAACTGAGTCTACATGAGTCCCGCGCCGGTTCCGACTTCGCGAGCCGGCCCCGCTCGCGGTCCTGACACCATCTTGACCCGGGGCTTCGCAGTGTCGGCGCGCAGCTCCCAGTCGCTTCGGGCGCTACACGGCAATCGGCCCTTCGCTCCTGCCTTCGATGAACTGCCTCACCCGTTGATCAGAAGTCTCCTTCGCCTCGGACGGCGTACCGGTGAACACC
>CAZADU010000649.1:0-7475 GCA_964483945.1 uncultured bacterium | reverse complement strand
CACGCCGAATAAGCCGATCACGAGGTACGGCCGGCGCGCCGCTTTGCTCCGAGCAGGAGTCACTTCGACCCACCCCCGCTCACGCGCCCACCTCCACGCGACCCGCCCTCGCATCTTCTGGGCTGCAGTCCGTCACCCTGCTGCTCACACAGCCACGCGGCGCTTTAGGTACACCGCTCCGCCTTCCTGCCCGCCGGGATCCTTCAGTCAGCGCTCGCTCACGGACTGACGGTCAGTACATTCATCCATGCTCCGGCCTGTCGAACCATGATCTGCTGGGTTGTGGAGTTGAACACCAGATCCCCATCCGCGGCATCGGTGAGTGCTTCAACCTCGGGGTCTGACGCCTGCGGCACCCGTACTCGACGGTTGGTTCCCAACCAGGCGGAACGAGGCGGTGCCGCGTTGACTCTGATGGGATGATACAGAAGGGGCTCCGCGACAACTCCCCCGATCAGAATCACCTCACTTTCAGCATTCTGGACATTGATGTCGTCAAGACCAGTCGGCGGCACGGTTAGCAGTACCTCAAGATTTATTAGCACGATGCTCCTTGACACTCCAGCAATCGTTATGAGCCGTGCATTCGATACCCCACTACCGCGCGAGAACCTTGTGGATCTCACTTCAATCGCTCGCGACGCGTTTAGCAGCTGGATGAAGTACTGGGTATCCACTGCTTCATGTGACTCGAACCAACAACGGTCGAATACAATATTACTTGCTGAATTCAATATCACATAAGGCGACGCATAATCTAGGCTCTTTTCAAATAGGCATCCCGTAAACGTGATACCCCCACCTCCTTGCGACTCCAAAGCCACGCCCTTGAAATCAGTCACACCACAGTCATCAAAGAACTGGGTTGTGACGCCCTGTCCGACCCAGATTCCACCCTCTGACTTGTTTCCTGCGACCCTTACTCGACAATAGTGGCACAATGTGACGATTGAGGTCCCCATCTCCTCGCCGCACACATAGACGCCATACCCCGGAGTATTGCGAACCACGCAATCGGTAAGCGCGACCCTGGTTAGGTTCTCCCCAGTACGCCCCACCACCACGCCCCGACTCGGCGTGCCAGACACCGGCAAAATAGCAGTGCTCTCGATCGTCAGCCCCTCGAGGACTGAGTTGTCGCCCTGTACCAGAACAATCGGCTGACTGGAATCATTCGACTGAAGAATCGTGCTTTCAACGCCCGCTCCCAATACTCGCACCGACCTATCGCGAGGCAGGGAGAGCGTGCTCGAGCCTGCCCGCGAGTATCGTGGGAATGCCACATTGGTCCACACCCCACTCGGCACAAACACTGTCCCGCCACGAGATGGCAAGGCTTCGACCGCTTCTTGGATAGACCCGAAATCTGCCGCGTTCAGCACTGAGCCCCAGCCACCTCGTTGATCAAGCAGCACGCGGTTTGCCCCGGCGCCTACGAGAACAGCGTCGTAGGGCGTCTCCCGACAGAAGAAGGTCGCGCGGCCGCCTGAATCGAGGGTCACGACGCTTGTTGGCAGCGCGATGGATCCAGTGCCTTCGGAGTAGAGAGTCGGCTGCCCATAGATGGGAATGAGCCTATCGCCTTCTACAAGTGCAAGCGGCGCGCCCTGAAAGTCAAACTGAACATCGAACCACTTGGCCTGCGGGTCAACGCCCACTACCAGGAGAATTGCTGAAAGATCCCTCGCAAGCTGCAGGTGGTCATCCGCTCTCGCATGTCCAATGGAATGCACTGGTACGCGATATATAGAGGACGAGTTAATTCCCACTGGCCCGCTCACGGTAGCGCCCTGTCGAAACACGGAGTAGGTGGCTCCGACAGCCGGCACTTGAGATACATCGGTTGGTGGATTCTTGTCCTTGTAGAGCTGAAGATCTATGCGCTCCATCTGAAGTGGCTGCATATCTCCTCCCGGTGCCGCCGCATGCAGGTCACGTCGTCTAGGACCTGCTACGGCAAAGTTGCCCCTTTTCAGCACACCGCCCATTCCACCCTTGAACCTCTCGGAGTCTCGATGCCAATCAAGGATTCGAGAGGAATCTTGAACCGTACACCCTTTCCCACTGACTCACTTCCGCTACGGGCCACTCATCCACTGATGGAGCAGGGGCGCACGAGAGTATGGGTCGCGAGCGCCACAGCAACGCGTAGCCATCCCACCAGCGCGATGTACAATCTGGAAACGCGTTGCGTGGGTCCGTATACGTGTCCGCAATAAGGTCGTGCGTGATGTCATATGTGCATTGGTCAGGATTGTTGGGAGCTGCCTCAATGCGAATGTGCAGCTCATCCATGATGGGTGTCAGGGCTGCCATGAGTAGGCGCCTGTGGCGACCGTCCATCCAGAGGCGTCGCCACTCGACCTGCTCATTCCACTCGCGCGCGGCGAAGTTGATGTCAAAGTCCGACTCCACGTGCCCACACCCTCTCGCCATGGAGCCGACCAACTCCACGCGCAGAGGGCGAAAGGGTAGCGCGGGTAGTGCCCCGACGATGGCGCACGCGATCCGCAGCCTGAACTCTGGCGCAATCCACCGCCAAGCTGCCACTCGAAGGGCCGGGTGTTTCATGAGCGAGTCAGCCGCCTCACTCGTCGAGACCGGTCAAGTGAGCCTCAGCTAGAGTCACTTCAACTCCAAGGTGCACGGGTTGACGTGAGGAGCCGCGGCCAGCCCAAACCGTTTGGGCAGACGTCAGCTCGGCATCGAACTGGAGCTGCCCATTGCGCACATGCTTGACTGACAGTGCCGTGGCCACCAAGCAGAGTCAAGCCCATTCTGCTGCACTTGCACCTGGGCGATGCTGATCGCGGGATTGACTTGCGGTGGCTCGTCGCCTGGATCCTTGCTCGGGACCCACTCTCGACTTCAACGCCTCAGTACGAGAAGTCGATCGTGAAGTAGGTCTGCGGCACCGGTGAGCGCAGCGTGCGGAAGTCGTCCGAGCGCCACACCCAGTTCCAGCGGAACTGTGGGTAGAAGCCGCCACCCAAGTACAGCGCGAAGCCGCCGTCGGCGACGTGCGGCACGTTGGCTTGGTCCCACGACCACGCCGCGTCCGCGAACACCGCGCCGTGCAGTGTCGGCAGCATCCATGCCGCGGGGATGGCCAGCACCACGCCGCGCAACAGCGGGAAGCGTGCTTCGACCTGCGTGTTCACCATGCGCAGGCCGGCGATGACCCGGCGATTGTCGATGCGCAGCCGCATCGGTCCACCCAGATACGCCCGCTGCGCGTCGTTGCCGTAGCTCATGATGCCGTGCACACGCGTGGCCAGCACGAGGGATCGGAACGGGCGGCGGTGGTGACGGATCTCGCCCAGCAGCGTGCCGTAGTCGGCGCGGCCCGTGGTGATGTCACGCGTGAAGCCGGCGGTGAGGTTCAGCCGCGTGCCGCCCATGGGGCCGTCCCACCACCAGCGCGAGCCGTCGTGCACGAAGCTCACGAAGTTGGAGACCAGGTCCACTGTGGCCACGCTGCCGTCCTGCATCAGGTGGTTGGTGGCGTGTCGCACCTGAAGTGAGCCCTCGACTCGAGTGAACCGGCTGAACGGGTAACTCACGAGCCCCAGCACGCCCACACGCTTCTCGCGGCGCACGACGTCGAAGTCGGGGTCGTAGAGCCGGGTGAGCCGGTAGCCGCCCAAGCCGTAGTTCATGCGACGCGAGCGGTTGATGTACGTCACACCGCCCTCCCAGCCATCCCAGAAGTTGCCGAACTGCTCGGCGTCGTTGGCGAGCGTGACGACATACTGCTCATCACCCAGCATGTCCGAGAGCACGATCTGCCCCGCTCCACCGCCGCCAAAGCCGGGGTCCAGGTAGACGCTGTTCTGCGCGATGTCGAAGCTGAGCCGGCGCTGGTAGGGCTTGGGCGGGTCGGTGTGCGAGGCTTGAGGTAGCGCGGGGCCGAAGTCGGGGACCACTGGGGTCTCGCTGGCCGGCTCGGCGAGCGCGAGCCGCGTCGGCGTGTCGGCGTGTGGCAGTTCGGGCTCGGGGACTCGCTCGAGCGAATCCGGTGAGAAGTTCAACGACCAGGTGCGGAACGCCACTCCCTCCTGTGCGGTGAACATCAGGCCCTTCCCGTGCGGCAGCCAGTCGGGATCGCTCGCCAGACCCTGCAGCCGCGTGACGCGACGGGCGTCACGCGAGGGCTCGAACGGTCGCACCCACAGGTCACTGGTACCGCCTCGCGTCGAGCGGTAGGCGATCCAACGCATGTCGGGTGAGATCACCGGCTGGCGGTCGTCGCCCACGGGCGGGTGGCTCACCACCTCGGGACGGCCACCGTCGAGCGACATCCGCCAGATGGAATAGCGTCCGCCCAGCTCACCGCGGTCCGAGGCCCACACCACCCAGCGACCGTCGGCCGAGATCGCGGGCTCGACGTCGTCGTAGGAGTCGTTCGTCAGGCGTTCCAACGTCAGATCATTGTCGGGCCACGTTGCGCGGTAGAGGTCCTGCTTGCCGTCGTAACCCTGCGCGGCGAACACCACCGAACTGTCGTTGGGGGCGACCGCCGGGTCGTGCACGGCCACCAACCCGTCGAACTGGATGGGGTGGCCCATGAGTTTCGCGAACGGGTCCAGCAGCACGATCACGTCGCGGCCGCCTCGCTTGGCACTCACGGCCACCAGGCCCGTGGCCGAGACGGACGGGCGATTCTGGAACAGGTGGAACGATTCGAATGCCGCACCGATGCCGCCGCGCAGGAGCCGCCGCACGCGGCGCGTGCTGTCGCGCCCCGGCTCGCTGATCATCAGGTCCACCGACTCCTCGTTCATCTCGAACCAGCAGAAGCGCAGCGTGGTGTCCTCGGGCGAGGCCGGCGGGAACGCGCGTGGGGCGAGGTTGAACCGGCCCTCCTGCGGCCACGGCCGTGCCACCTCGCGCACGCGCGCAGTGCTCGCCACCACCGGGTAGTAGCGCTTCTTCAAGTTCTCGAACCAGTCGAGGTCCTCGTCCTCGAGCGAACGCCCGTACGTGATCTGGAACACGCTCGCGAAGTCGTCGGCGCGCCACATGTTCTCCATCATGTCGATGATGCGGGCCTCGCCATAGCGCTCGGCGAGCCACAGCATGAACGACTGGCCCTCCTTGTACATGAGCACGGAACCCGTGATGGGCTCGCTGCGGGTGAGCGGGTAGGCATTGCCGGTGAGCACCATGTCGCGCAGCATGCCTTCGGCTTCCTCGTCCCAGTTCGTACCCATGTACTCGGCGAGACCCTCGATCCACCACAGGTCGGGCAGCCAGTTGGTGGTCTTCTTGTGCGCCTTCATCACGCTCTGGATCTTCTCGAGCATGTACCAGTGCGCCAGTTCGTGGCGCGTCACCCACGCGAGCCGGGCCCATGACCCGTTGTGCGGCACCAGCACGCGGCCCTTGATGAGCTCGGTCAGGCCGCCGACCGACTCCGACAGCATCGACGGCGTGGCGTTGGTCTGCTGGAACAGGTGGTGCGTGGAGTAGAGCAGCAGCGGCACCTTGGGCTTGGGCTGCAGGCGGAAGCGGCCGTCGAACTCCACGGCCACGCTCTCGGCGAACGCGGCGAGCGAGCGCGCGAGGCTCTCCTCCTCCGCGTAATAGTGCAGCCGAAGATGCGGCGTCTCGAGGACGGACCACTCGAGCGCTTCGTAGTGAACCTTGTTCTTGCCGAAAGCCTGGGCGTTGGCGCTTGGCGCGGCGAAGCTCGTGAACGCGATCAGGGCCAGAAGCAGCCAGGCGATGTTCCGCGCGAGGCGCATGCACACTCCGGAGGGTGGGTTCTTAGCGTGCCGGCGGCGCGGCTCCGCGTAACACGTCCTCTAAAGTGTACTCCCCGGCAGCGGCCGTCACGAGGAATCGTGTGGCCGCCAGCGCACCTTGCGCGAATGCTGCACGGTCTTGGGCCACATGGCGCAGTTCGAGCCATTCGCCCTCGCCCGCGAGCAACACTTGGTGGTCCCCCACCCACGTTCCGCCGCGAATTGCATGCATGCCCAGCTCGTCAGCCGGGCGCGGGCCGGCCATGCCGGCGCGGCCATTGCGAATCGCACGCTCCGGCCAGCCGCGCGCAGCACGCACGTCAGCGGCCAGCGTGAGCGCGGTACCCGACGGGCTGTCTTTCTTCTGCCGATGGTGCCGCTCCACGATCTCCACGTCCCAACTCGCCGGCACGGCGGCGAGCGCGGCTTTGAGGGCGACGCGCAGCGCGGCCACCCCGAGGCTGAAGTTGCTGGCGCGCAACACGGGCACCTTCTTGGCTGCCTCGCGCAGCAGTGTGCCGTCCGCCTCGCTCAGGCCCGTCGAGCCGCTGACGAGTGCCGCACCCTTTGCGGCGCACACGGCAGCCGCGACGCGAACGCCGTCGGCGCTGCTGAAGTCCACGACCACGTCACCCTTCTGCGTCACCGAGGCCAAATCCGATGTCCATCCGGGAACGCCCGAGGGGTGATGGGCCGTCGCGTCCACGAGTGCGACGAGCTCGAGGTCCTTCGCACCGGTGGCAGCGGCCCGGACGGCCTGCCCCATGCGGCCAGCGGCACCCAGCAGGACCACGCGGATCATGTTCGTGCTCCCGCCCCGGCGAGCGGCAACCCCATGGCGCGCGCCATGTCGAGCACCGCGGTGGCGGTGGCCGGCTCGACCGGCACCAGCGGCAGACGGAGCTCGTTGGCGATCAGACCCATCTCGGAGAGCAGGTACTTGATGGGGCCCGGGTTCGATTCCAGGAACGCGGCTTTGAACAGCGGCATGAGCGAGTGGTTCACGGCCAGCGCTTCGGTGAACTTCCCGGCGCGAGCGAGGTCGGTGAGCTTGCGCATCGCGCCGGGAGCCGCCTGCCCCACCACCGACACGATGCCTTCACCGCCTACCGCGATGCACGGCAGCGTGAGCGCGTCATCGCCCGAGAGCAGCGTGAGCTTGGTGCGGGTCTTGACCTGTGCCATCTGGTCCAGGTTGCCCGACGCTTCCTTCACGGCCTTGATATTGGGCAGGTCGTGCACCATGGCGAGGATGTCGGGCGTGGTGTTCGTACCGGTGCGCCCGGGCACGTTGTAGAGGATGAGCGGCAGTTGGGTGCTCTTGGCAACCGCGGCGAAGTGCGCCGCCTGGCCCTTGGGGCTCGGCCGGTTGTAAAACGGCGTGACGACCATCGCCCCATCCATGCCCAGTTCCTCAGCCATGCGTGTGAGCGTGATGGAGTCGGCGGTCGAGTTGGTCCCGGTGCCGGCCACGACCCAGGCACGGCCCTTGGCGAGCTCCTTCACGAACGCCCACAACTCGCGGCGCTCCTCGACCGTGCAGGTGGCGGCTTCCCCGGTGGAACCCGAGACGACGATGCCCTGCACGCCGCCGGTCACCATGTGCTCGACCAAGCGTGCGGTGGCCTCGCGATCGACCACGCCGCTTCGGAACGGCGTCACCATCGCGACTGACAGTCCCTCGAACATGATGTGGCTCCTTTCGGGTGTCGAGCCTGCGGCCCGACT
>CAZADU010000648.1:0-1560 GCA_964483945.1 uncultured bacterium | reverse complement strand
AGGTGCGCCAGTCCCGAATCATTGCAGAGCGCGAGCCGTGACCCCGCTGCGAGCGCGGTCAGCGCCGGCAGGTCGGTGCGTCCTGCGAGTGACACCGCCGCGGACCCGATTCCGGCCGCCACCTTGGCGCACGTCGCCGCTTCGGCGGCGGTGCCGCACACGGCCACACGCATCCCGCGAGTCGCCAGCCCGCGGCCAGCGGCCACGAATCGGTCGCGGAACCATTCGCGTGCGGGTCCGTAGGCCGAGCGCGGTCCGAGCAGTGCGTAGGGCTCACCCGGAGCGATGCCCGCGACCGCCAGTGCGGCGCGCGAGGCCGCGGCTGCCGCAGCGGACGGCACCAGCACGGGCACGTTCACCTCTGGCGCGCCGAGCAGCGACGCCAAGTCTAGAAACTCGTCACTCAGGTGTCGATCGCCTCGTGGCAGCCGCACGGGGGCGTGCGTCAGCAACCCCTGTCGCCACTCGGCACGATAGCCAGCGCGCACTCGAGCACCCGATCGCCAGGCGAGCCATGCGCTCGAGAACGACGCCGGCAGCACCAATGCGGCCTCGGGTGCCCACTCGCGCACGAGCGAGGTGGCCGCACCCCGCCCGGCCGCATCCCGCGGCCACGCGACCCCCTCCTCGATCAGCCCCTCTCCTCCGGGCAACGCCAGCAAAGCGGCCGGACCCACGCCCATGAAGCGCGCACCCGGCCAGGCGGCGCGCATCGCGTGCAGGGCTGGGCGTGCCATGAGCACGTCCCCCAGCCAGTTGGGCAGTCGCACCAGCACCCGGGCGGGCGCCACGTGAAACCCCGTCAGTACGAGCGCGCGAACAGCGCGACGCGGTGGCCGGGACGCTCAAGCGAGGCGAAGCGCGCGGGGTCGACAGGCATGCAGCGCAGCGTCGCACCGGTCTTCTCTTTCACCTCGGCCTCGAATGCGGTGGAGCCGTCCCATGGCACGGCCACGAACCCCCGCTTCTCGGCGCCGAAGTGCGCCAGCACCTCGTCCTTCGAGTTCGCGAGCACGGTGTTGACCGTGCGAAACTCCAACGCCTGCTGGAACAGTAGGGCCTGCACCTCGTCGAGGATGGCCGGAAGCCGGGAGGCCAACTGGGCCAATGGGATGGACTCCTTGCTGCGATTGTCGCGCCGTACGCTCATCACGGCCTGGTTCGCCACGTCCTTCGGCCCCACCTCGAGACGCACCGGCACGCCGCGCATCTCGTACTCGTTGTACTTCCAGCCCGGCGAGTACTGGTCGCGGTCGTCCACGTGCAGCCGTACGCGGTCACCCAGCACGCCCTTCACCTGGTCCACGAACGCGCGCACCGCGGAGCGGTCTTCGTCCTTGCGCCAGATGGGCACGATCACGGCCTGCACCGGTGCGACGCGCGGCGGCAGGCGCAGTCCCTGATCGTCGCCGTGCACCATCACTAGCGCGCCGATCAGCCGGGTGCTCACGCCCCAGGACGTCTGCCACACGAACTGGCGCTTGCCCGCCTCGTCCTGGTATGTGATGTCGAACACCTTGGCGAAATGCTGGCCCAAATGGTGGCTGGTGCCGGCCTGCA
>CAZADU010000647.1:0-3235 GCA_964483945.1 uncultured bacterium | reverse complement strand
GCACCCCACGTGATGGCGTACTGGTTGATGTCGGCGGCCACGGCGCGAGCGGCCTCGGCCTTGATGGACTCGGGGGCGGCAAAGTCGGGGAACCCCTGCGACAAGTTCACCGCGCCGTGGCGCTGCGCCAGGCGCGTCATCTCGCGAATCACGCTCTCGGTGAATCGCAGGCTGCGCTGCGACACGCGTGGGCGCGCGGTCATCGGCCGAACTCCTGGTTGCTGCCGACCCACGCGTAGGTGCCGACCAACTCGCGGAATGCGCCGAGCCCGCCCTGGAACCCCTTCCCGTCGCGCGCCGAGAGTACGACGAGCATGACCAGTTCCTTTTCGGGCACGAATGCGACCGCCTCGGTGGACTCGCCGCCGTCGTAGGCGAAGTGCCGCACCTTGGCGGGCTTGCCCGCACCGGTCTTGAGCGTGCCGGCCTCGACGATGCGGCCCTTGGGGGCACGCTTGCGGAATTCTTTCTCGTTCTGGGCGATCATCGCACTGACGGTGCGCTCCTTGAGACCGTATCCATGCATGGGGTTCACGTACATGACCGTGGGTGCACTCGACCACGTCTGGCCCTTGGGGTAGAACACGCAGCGGATGCGCGAGTTCATGCCCGAGGTGTCGTCCAGGACCCAACCCTTGGGCGCGGCCACCATGAACAGGTGGTCGTCCCCTTCGATGACGACCGCGTTGCGCACGGAGGAGTCGGACGGCGAGGCCGCCTTCGTCGGAGCCGCCGCCTGCGAGGTCCCCGTCGCAGCCATCGAGGCGGCTGGAAGCAGGCACAGCATCAGTGCGGTGGCGGCCGGGATCTGGGACGGGCGCAGCGGAAGCCTCCTCGAGGGACGTGCGATCCACCCGCAACGGGGTGTCGTTCAGACGAGTCTAACCCGCGAGGGATTCCCCCCCAACCGCCTTTCCGCACCACCGCGAGCGAACCCGCGACGGCCGGGGGCAAGCGCGTGCGGAATGCCCTGCTCGAGCGCCTCCCGAGGTCAGGAGCCACGCCGGGAAGACCTCACGCGTCGTTGACACACGCCGCCACCTCCCGCACTTTCGCGGCGCATGGACGCCCAACGCATCATCGCCCGTCGCATGGTCATCGGGATCCCGCCCGACGGGCTCTCGCCGGCGTGGGAGAAGGACTTCTCCCAGTTCCCGCCGGCCGGCGTGATCCTGTTCAGCCGCGACTTCCGCGACCTCGAGCACGCACGCGTGCTGATCGCTCGCCTGCGTGAACTGGCGCGCCCGCGCCGCATCTTCGTCTCGCTCGATGAAGAGGGCGGCTGGGTCTCACAGCTTGCGGGGCACATGGTCGTGCCGCCCAATGCTGCGACACTTGCGCGCGTCGCTGACGCGAACACCATCCGCGGGCTGGCGGCCGTGACTGCGCGCCGGTTGCGCGCGGTGGGGTTCGACTGGAACTACGCGCCGGTGGCCGACGTGCACAGCGAACCCGACAACCCGGTGATCGGCCCGCGCGCCTGGGGCACGACACCGGCGCAAGTGGCGGGCAACGTGGGCGCGTGGCTCGATGGTTTCCGCGGCAGCGGCGTGGCGTCGTGCCTGAAGCACGCTCCCGGGCACGGCGACACGCGCACCGACTCGCACCTCACGCTGCCGGTGTGCGACGCCGGGCGCGACCAACTCGAGTCGCGCGAGTTCGCGCCGTTTCGCGCGCACCCCGGTGCCGACTCGCTCATGACCGCGCACGTGGTCTACCCCGCGCTGGACCCCGGCGTGCCGGGCACGTTCTCGCGCCGCATCGTGCAGGGCGTGCTCCGCGAGGAACTGCTCTTCCGCGGCGTGGTCATCACCGACGCACTCGAGATGCAGGGAGCCGCCGCCGGTCGCACGCCGGCCGAGGCGGGGTTGCTCGCGCTGAATGCCGGCTGCGACCTGCTGATGTACGCGCACTGGAACGAGGACGTGCGCCGCGCGCGCTACACGCTCGCGGACGACCTGCTCGAGGGTCGCGTGGATCGCGCGCTGTTCGACGCCTCGCGGCCGCGGCTCGCGGCGTTCGACGCGGCACACTCCGAACCCCCGCCCGCGGAACTCGCCGCGCCACTCGAATCGCTCACGCCTTCCGACTGGGTACCGCGACTGGCTGCACTCATCGGTGCGGCACTGCGCGTCGAGGGCCACGCGCCCGCCGGAGGCTGGCAGGTGGTGGACGAGCCCGAGTGGAAGCACGGTCCGACATTCGCCTCGATGCTGCGTCAGTCCGGCGTACCCGACGGCGCCCCCTCGCCCGCCGCCGACGTGTTCGTGGTGGCCTCGCGTGTGCCGTTGAAGCGCGAGCGCTTGGCCGAGATCCAGCAGCACGCGGCCTCTCGGCCCACGGTGCTAGTGGGCTTGCAGAACGACCGCTTCCTGGACCACGTGCCTGCCGCCGTGCTGCGCGTGTCGGCCGCCGACTGCACGCCGCTCACACGCCAGGTCGTGGCGGAACGGCTCTCGGCGCTGCGCTCGGGGCTCGGGCGGAGCTGAGGCGGCGCAGCGGGGCCGCTTTGAACGGCACTCGAGATCGGATCAAGATCTCCGAGCTGAAAGCGGCGCAGAGGCGAGCGCTTGCTTGCACGCAGTCGCCGTCACCGATGTCACCGGTCTGAATTGTCACCAGCGTGCTCGGTCTGGACCCAGTCACCGATGTCACCGGCCTGAATTGTCACCAGCGTGACCGGTCTGGACCCTGTCCGCCATGTCACCGGTCTGAGTTGTCGCCAGCGTGCCCGGTCTGGACCCTGTCCGCCATGTCACCGGTCTGAATTATCGCCAGCGTGTTCGGTCTGGAGCAGAATCCTCTTGACGGGTTCGCGCAGTGGCACTCTGCGGACCCGACAGTCGCTTCCGCATGGGTGGTTGTTTGCGCTCCAGTCGCCCGCAGGACCCGATTCGGCGCGACTTCACGAAAGTTGCTGTCGGGGTCCGATTCGCGAGGCGTGCGGGCAAGCACGAGAGCCGCGAACACGCGTGATAGCGTTCGTGTGCGCCCCCGAGCGCACCCGCCCCCGCGGAGCAACGCCCATGCACCGCTTCTCGCGGATGCACCTGTCGCCCGAAGTCGCCCTTCGTATCGCCGAGAAGCTCGACCTTGAGGAGAAGTCCAAGCTCGCCGAGAGCGTCGCCCTGATCGCCGTGATCGACCACCGGCGGGACTTCCTGGCCGCCGGCTACTCCTG
Organism: uncultured bacterium; assembly: GCA_964483945.1. Classification (GTDB taxonomy): domain Bacteria; phylum Eisenbacteria; class RBG-16-71-46; order RBG-16-71-46; family RBG-16-71-46; genus JAIOPA01. The sequence continues at coordinate 54 of CAZADU010000647.1, read as the reverse complement.
CATGCGCGACTACTGCATGAGCCGCCTGCACATGTCGGAGGGCAGGGCCCTCCG
>CAZADU010000646.1:0-2233 GCA_964483945.1 uncultured bacterium | reverse complement strand
CGTGCCGGGGCTGAACGTGCCACCCCCGCCGGACCACACGCCACCCGATGCGGAAGCGCCGACTGAGCCCGCGAGCTGCATCTGCGGAGTGGTGGCGCACACGGTCAGGTCCGCGCCGGCATTGGCCGTGGGCGCGCGCTGGAACGTGATCGTCACCGGGTCGCTCGCAGGCGGGCAGGTGTTCCCTGAAGCACTGCTGGTCAGCGTCAGGGTCACGACGCCTGCGGTGACCTCGGATGCAGTGGGCGTGTAGATCGCATTCAGGGCTGCCGGGCTGGGGCTGAACGTACCTGCGCCGCCACTCCACAGGCTGCTGCCGCTCGCGAAGGCCTGCCCGGCGAGTGTCACGCGTGGGTCGCTCGCGCACAGTTGTTGGTCTGGCCCGGCGTCGGCGACGGGGGGCGCCAGCACGGTGACCGTGCTCTGGCACTGCTTGGTGAAGCCGCTGGCCGCGGTCGTGAGCAGAAGTCCATAGCTCCCCGCCGTGGCGGTACGGACGACCACCGAGAGGCCGGTGTCGCTGCCCACGATCTCGGCGCCGCTCGTGTTGTCGAACAGCGTCCAACGGTAGGACTCCATGCCGGTGGGCGCGGTGTGGGTGTTGGTGGACGTGGCGCAGAACGGGCCCAGGTTCGAGATGCCGCAGCGCGGGACGGGGTAGACGGCGTCGGTGGAGAGCGAGCGGTCCTGGTTGCCCAGGCTCCCGAGGCTCCAGTTCACCAGTCGCATGTGGTACGAAGATCCGCTGATGCCACCGGCCGAGCGTGGGGTGCCGTCCGCATTGAACCCCCAGTCCCAGCGGCAGGCGATGTGCCCGCCCCAGGCCAGCACCGCCTTGGGGCTCGTGGGGGTGAATCGCACGCGGACCTGGGTCTCAGAGGAACTCGTCGCCAGGTTCACATCGCCTTCGGACAGGTAGGTGACGTCGAGCAGCGTGCCGCCGTAAAGCGTCATCGCCCGCTCGGTCCCGGACAGCTGGCCCGAGCTGGTGGCAGGTTGGGGAGCCGCCGGCTCGGACTCGGCACCATCAGGGTCGATCGTCAGGTTCGTGGTCGGAAGCGGGATCGGCGCCGAGCTCACGGTGGCGTCGACGCCCGTCACGCCGCCCAGGGGATCGAGCTGTTCGGCGTCCCGATGCCCGAACTGCACGTGCGGCAGCATTCGCTGGTAGTGCGTGAGGTAGTCGATGGCGTAGGAGCCGCTGCGTTTGACGTTGTAGCCGATGATCATCTCGACCACGGTGCCGTCAGTCGGCAGCTGATCCATCACCGCCCGATAGCCGATCGAGTGGCTCTCGAGATAGTGCGAGTTCGAGGCACCGGCGTTGCCCGTGACCCACGCTGGGACCGGCGTGGTGGTGGCCGTGGCGAGGCCGTTCCTCACCTGCTCGAGCGAGGCCGAAGGACCAGCGCTCGCGGCGCCGGCCAGCGTCAGGCTGAGCGCGGCGACCACAAGCGACAACAGCACGCGTTGAGTCGTCGACATGGTCAGGGTGCCTTCTTGCGGGAAAGGGAGGTCCGCGGCGCACGGCGGTCCCTGGGGAGCGCAGTGACGCGTGCGAGCCGGAGAGATCCGGCCGCTGTGCTATCCAAATCGAGCAAGAAGTTAGCCAGCACTATCCAATGTTCGATGAGGCAGTTCGCAATGCGAGGTCGGACCGAGTCGTGAGTGAGCAAGACGCACCCGGCGCATTCGCACGCGAAGGAATCGCGATGGCAGGGCACGGGAATCGAGCGGATGGAGCCGGGCGAATGCGACGCTGGCCCCAGACTCGTGACTCGCGAACCGATGTTGGGGCTCTGCCCAGTCGCGGTGGGGCGCCGACTCACTGGGGCATGTGGCCTCGCCAGTGGGTGAACTTCGACAGCACGCCGTCGATTGTTGGCGCGGGGTCGGGCCGAGCTGCCAGCTCGCCGCGCGGCACACCGACCGGCGTGCGCAGCGTGGGAGGGAGCGGGGGCGGACGTGCGGGCCCAGTACTCACGAAAACCGATTGCGCTTGGAATGGCTCAGGGTGCGCACACGCCGCGATGACCGCGGCGAAGTCCTCGCGAGTCGGCGGACCCGCGCCGACGAAAATCGTATGATGAGCCCACGGACGGTTATGCCCCGCTACGCCACGTTCCACGGCGGCTGCCCGTCCTGCATTCGGGGTGCCGGTCGCGGATTGAGATGGGGCAGCTGGTCCGACGACATCAAGAAGAAGTGGGACATTCCGATGAACTTGGGCGAG
>CAZADU010000645.1:0-2120 GCA_964483945.1 uncultured bacterium | reverse complement strand
CTGTCGCGGACGACGGTCGGCAAGTACGTGGACCAGGCGATGCCGGTCCGGAAGGGGGCGGCCGGGCCGCGGCCGCGGCCGGTCTGGGATACGGTGGCCGTGCGGGTGCAGGCGCTGCTCACCGAATCCGCGAAATGGACGGGCGGCAAGCAGCAGTTAACGGCGACCCGGCTGCACGCGTTGCTGGTGGCCGAGGGCCAGCACGTCGGGGTGACGGTTATCAAGGCGGCGGTCGCCGAGTGGCGACGCCAGCGGCGCGAAGTCTTCGTGCCCTTGACGTACCGGCCGGGCGATCTCGCCGAGGTCGATTTCTTCGAGGTGTTGGTGGACATCGACGGCACCCGCCGCAAGGCGTGGCTGTTCTTGATGCGGCTGATGTACTCGGGTCGCGACTTCGCGTGGATCTACGAGCGCCAGGATCAGATCAGTTTTCTCGACGGCCATGTCCGCGCGTTCGCGCACTTCGATGGCGTACCCGCCCGCGTCGCCTACGATAATCTGCGCGCGGCCGTCGTGCGGATCCTGGTCGGCGGCGCGCGCACCCTCACGGTGCGGTTCGCCGCGCTCGCCTCGCACTATCTGTTGGAGGCCTGCTTCTGCCGCCCCGGCGAGGGCCACGATAAAGGCGGCGTCGAATCGCGGGGCAAGGCGGTGCGCCAGCAGGCGCTCGTCCCCATTCCGAGCGGCCCGACGCTGGCGACGATTAACGATGCGCTGCTGGCCCAGATGGATGCGCGACTCGCCGGCCAGCGGAATGCGGCCGGCCAGACGATCGGCGACCGTTTCACGGAGGAGCAGGGGCAGTTCCGGCTCGCCCCGGCCCCCTTTGCGCCGGAGGCCACGACGTTCGCCACGGTGTCGCCGCGCGCGCTGGTCCGCCTCGAGGGCGCGTGGTACTCGGTGTGGACGCGCTGGGCCGGCCTCGACCTGGTGGTGCGGGTCGGCGCGAGCACGGTGACGATCGTCGGCCGTGACGGCACGTGCGTGCACCATCCCCGAAAGCGAGGCGGGGAGCGGTCGATCGATTATCGGCACTATCTGGCCGAGCTCGCCCGCAAGCCGCAGGCCGTGCGCCAGGTGCTCCCGGACCTGCTGCGGGATCTCGGCGCGCCGTTCCCGGCGATTTGGGATCAGCTCCACGGCGCGCACGGACCGCGCGACGCCGCCCGGCTCTTCGCCAAGGTCCTCGGCCAGTTGGAGGTGTACGGCGCCGCCGTGGTGGTGCCCGCGCTGACCGCCGCGCTGGTGCGGGGGACGCCCTTGCTGCTGGCGATCCCCCCGGCGCCGGCGGCCCTCGACCTGGCGCCGGACGCGGTGCCCGCGCGGCTCCGCGACATCGCGGTCCCGAGCGGGTGTGCCGCCGATTACGACGGCTGGCTCATCGGGGTGCCCGCATGAGTGCGCCCACGATCGTGCGCGATCTGGTCGTGGCGCACACGCGGGCGCTGAAGCTGCCTGGCGTGGCGCGGACGTTTGAGGGCTTGGCCCGGCAAGCGCGCGATGCCCACTGGCCCCACGAAGACTATCTGCACGAGGTCCTGAGTGCCGAGCAAGCGTCGCGGCACGAATCGGTGATGCGCCAGCGGCTCCACGAGGCACGCTTCCCTGAAGTGAAGACCCTCGACACGTTCGACTTCACGACGGCCGAGGGCGTCAGCGCGACGCAGATCCACACGCTGGCGCGCGGCGCGTGGGTCACGGCGCCGGAGAATCTGATTCTCGCCGGCCCGATCGGGACCGGCAAAACGCACCTGGCGATCGCGCTCGGCGTGGAGGCGACCAAACAGAAACGCCGCGTCCTCTTTACCCGCGCGGCGGATCTCGTGCGGCAGCTGCTCGAAGCCCGCGATGCCCGCGAGCTCACCCGATGGCAGCAGCGCCTGCTGCGCGTGGACGTATTGATCGTGGACGAGCTCGGGTTTGTCCCGTTCGACCGCATCGGCGGCGAGCTGCTCTTCAATGTGATCACCGATCGGTACGAGCGTCGGGCCACCGTCGTCACAACGAACCTCGCGTTTGCCGAATGGGTCACGGTCTTTGGCGGCGATGAAAAGCTCACGACGGCGTTGCTGGATCGTCTCGCCCATCATGCGACGGTCATTACCACCAAAGGCAAGAGC
>CAZADU010000644.1:0-1660 GCA_964483945.1 uncultured bacterium | reverse complement strand
CCCGCAAGTGCGGTGTCGGCGCCGGAGTGGATGCCGCGCGAAGCCAGCCAGCTGTCGAGGCGCTGGTAGAGCAGCCGCACCTCTTCGCCCGTGCGCACCAGCTTGAAGTCGAGGCGGGCGGTTTTGCCGATCAGCTCGATGGCGCGGTCACGGTCCGTGAGGCCGGGCAGCTGCACCGTGATGCGGTCCTCGCCCTCGATCTGCACGAGCGGCTCCGCCACGCCGAACTGGTCGATGCGGTTGTTGATGATCTCGCGGGCGCGTTCGACGGCGTCCTTCGCCTCGGCGGGCGAGAGGCGCGACTTGTCCACCTCGAGCAGCAACTGCAGGCCGCCCTGAAGGTCGAGGCCCAGCTTGATGGCCTTCTTTCGCAGATCCGCGAGCTTCGCCGGCTCCATGGCCGAACGCTGGGCGGGCGTCTTCGTGTAGTACTCGTAGGACGGCCACAGGGTCCAAAGGGCCAGGGCCGTCGCCACCAGCACACCGAACAGCTTGAGCTGGTCGGAGCGGGTCGTCATGGGCTTCCCCCATACGGTCAACAGCCGGGGAGGCACACTGCCCCCCCGGCGCTCTGAGAACATTAAGGAGGGCGGAGTCTACGGGCCTGTTCGGGGGGGTGTCAACGAACGGTCCGAGACAGGGAAGTCCCGTGGTGAGTAGAGACTGCCCGATTTTTCGCGGCGCCCGCTGGGACGAGGGCCGGTTGGCTGCCGGCCCCGGTCGAGGCGTCTGACTTCGTCGGTCGGTGGGACGGGGTGGGGAGGTGCTGGCGGGAGGGTATTAGGTGGGATCCCAGCGAGTGCCGCGACCTTGGCGTCATGCAAATGACATGCCGGCATCGAGTTATGGGCTCTGCCATGAGCTTGCCCTTCCGCTTGCGTCGGTCCGGTGTCGCTGACGACTGGGAGCCGACGGCCGAGTGGAAAGCCGCACTGCGTCGCGTTCGCGCGATTCTTGACACCCCCCGGAGGCTCCGCATATCGTGCCGCGCCTAGCGAACCGGGCCCACCTATCTCAAGCTTTCCTAGGAGCTTCCCCAGTATGAACCTGCGCCATCGCCTGGTGAGCGCTCTCGTCTTCGCGCTGCTCGCCCTGGCCAGCCTCAGCCACGCCCAGCAGGCGGATTCTGTGGCCACCAAGGGAGCGCTTCCCGCCCGAGGCGGCATCGGCGGCCAGATCGGTAGCTCGTACATCGTCGCCGGCCCCGACTATGCCGACGGCGCACAGCCGCGATTCTCGTTCATCGGGCACTTCCGGTACGTGGTGAACCCCACCTGGGGCTGGCAGGTGAGCCCCTACTTCACCTGGAATGGCTACGTGTCGCACGTGAACGCGCCGTTCGTGGACGTGAACTTCCCCAGCGACGGCCTCTCCAAAGAGGAGTACCTCACCTACGTGCGCGGAGCCGCAGCGCAGCTGCAGTGGTTCCATGGCAAGGGCCGCGCGCGCTGGCACCTCGGCGCGGGCCCGGCGGTCTACCAGGTGGTGGTCGAGAACAACCGCAAAGTGGTCGAGGACCCGGCCAGCCGCGAGCTACACAAGGGCCTGCACCTCGGCGCCACCGTCGAACTGGGCTACGAGAAGTTCATGAAGAAGCTGCCCAACACGAGCATCGAGGCCACGGTCGCGTGGCAGACCGCGTACGCTCGCAGCGACGCGC
>CAZADU010000643.1:0-1984 GCA_964483945.1 uncultured bacterium | reverse complement strand
GAAACCTACCGGCAGCGGCCCACCATCTGCGAGGACGCGGCGCCCAAGGGCGGAGCCCGCGGCTCGAATGAGCAGAAGCTCGGCGACTTCTGGGCCACGGGCATGGACTCGGCGCAAGCGGACCGCATGGGTGCCGACCCGCTCAAGCCGCACTTCTCGCGCATCTCCAGCATCCACACGCGCCGCGAGCTGCTCGAATTGGTGGGTGCGATGCAAGCGCAGGGGTTCCACCCGCTCTACTCGCTGTACGTGTTCCCCGACGAGCGCAACAGCAGCGTGATGCGCGTGCACCTCTACCAGGGCGGCATCCGCATGCCCGACCGCGACTACTACTTCGCGAAGGACACGAACACGCGGCGCGTGCGCACCGAGTACGGCAAGCACCTCAAGTCCATGTTCGAGCTGCTCGGCGGGGACTCGGCTTCGGTCGCCACATCCACGGCGGCCGTGCTCAAACTGGAGACCGCACTGGCCGCCCGCTCGCGCACGCTCGAGGAGCGCCGCGACCCGTGGGCCAACTACCACAAACTGTCGTTCGCGGAGCTGGCCAAGCTCACGCCGACGATCGACTGGAAAGCGCAGTTCGACGCCATGGGCGTGCCCGTGCAGGACACGGTCATCGTGGGCCAGCCGGAGTTCTTCCGACAGCTCGACTCGTGCCTGAGTGTGACCCGGCTGTCCGAATGGCAGGCCATGTTGCGCTGGAACGTGGTGAACGATCTCGCCCCCACGCTCTCGCGCACATTCGATGAGGAGAACTTCCGCTTCCAGAGCACGGTGCTGTCCGGCGTGAAGACGCAGCGCCCGCGCTGGAAACGCATGCTCGACGCCACCGAGAACGCCATGGGCGAGCTACTCGGGCAGGTGTGGGTGCAGCGGTACTGCTCGCCCGCCATCAAGGCGCGCTACGAGCGGCTCACCGCCGACATCTTCGAAGCCTACCGCGGGCGCATCCGCCGACTGCCGTGGATGAGTGAAGTCACCAAGGCGCGCGCGCTCGCCAAGCTCGACAAGGTCGGCCGCAAGGTGGCCTACCCCGACCGCTGGCGCGACTACTCGACACTGCAGACGGACCGCTCGTCGTACGCCGCGAATCAGGTGCGCGTGAACGAGTGGTGGTTCCGTCACGAGGCGTCCAAGCTTGGGAAGCCCGTGGACAAGACGCTGTGGGACATGACGCCGCAGACGTACAACGCCTACTACGACGGTTCCAAGGTCGAGATCGTGCTGCCCGCGGCTGCGTTCATGATCCCCGGTGTGCCGGACTCGCTGGTGGACGACGCCATCCTGTACGCGTATGCCGGCGGTACGACGATCGGCCACGAGATCACCCACGGCTTCGACGACGAGGGGCGCCAGTTCGACGAGAATGGCAACATGAACCCGTGGTGGTCGCCGGAGGACTCGGTGAACTTCACCGATCGCGCCAAGAAGCTGGTCGCGCAGTACGACGCCTACGTGATCGGCGGCAAGCACGTGCGCGGGCAGGCCACGCTCGGCGAGAACATCGCCGACCTGGGCGGTGTGGTGCTGGCCTACGAGGCGTTCCAGCAGACCGATCAGTGGAAGAAGGGCGAGAAACTGAACGGGCTCACTCCCGACCAGCGCTTTTTCCAAGCGCACGCGCTCGCCTGGCTCGGCCATCGCCGGCCCGAAGCACTGCAGCTGCAGCTCATGACCGACGTGCACGCGCCTGCGTTCCTGCGCGTGAACGGCCCGCTCGCAAACGTACCCGAGTTCCACGCCGCGTTCGGCATCCAGCCGGGTGAGGCCATGTACCGTGGCGAGGACGTGAGAGTGACCATCTGGTGAAGACCGCCCGCGTACCGCGCGGCGCGCGCCCGGCCCTGCCGGCCGCGGCCGCAGCGGGTGGCGCGGCCGCCTCCCCGCCGCTCGTGCGTGACCCGTGGGCGTGGCTGACGCTGCTCGCCGTGCTCCCGCTGGTGATGCGAATGGCGAGCGCGCCGTGGGGCGAGCCGGTCGC
>CAZADU010000642.1:0-3295 GCA_964483945.1 uncultured bacterium | reverse complement strand
TCCTTGTTCGACGTCTCGGCCGTGGAGTTGGTGATGCGATTGAAGCGCCGCGACCCGCGGCACGCGTTCATCTCGCTGATTCCCGATCCGTCGCAGGCGGATGGCCTCGCGCTCACCGTGAACCCGGTGGCGCGCCGGCTCATCCGCGAGTTCTGGCCGGGGCCGTTATCGCTCATCTTCGTCGCGGCCGAGATCGTGCCGAGCGGCGTGCGTGGCCAGGGTGGTACGGTCGCACTGCGATGTCCGAAGGACACGCTGTCGCACGCGCTGCTCCAACGCTTCGGCGGACCGGTGGTCTCGAGCAGTGCGAACCTCACCGGGCAGCCCCCGGCCGAGAGCGCCGAGGAGGTGGTCGGCACCTTCGGGAACCAGCTCGACCTGGTCCTGGACGGGGGCGCGCGGCGCGGCGGAGTTCCTTCGACGCTGGTGGATGTCTCGGGGCCGCGCACGAAGCTTCTTCGGCGTGGCGCTGTGGACGTCTCGGCGAGCCTCGGGGACTTCGACGACCTCACCCGTCGTGACGGTTGACGTTCGGGAAACGCGGCTCCTATGCTCGACTCGAATGTCGGAAACGCAGGCCCGTCTGAACGTGCTGTTCGTGTGCACCGGCAACACCTGTCGCAGCCCGCTGGCGGCGCTCGCGCTGCGTTCCGAGCTGGGCGATGAGGCGAGCGCGGTGTCGATCCAATCGGCCGGCACCTCGGCCACGGTCGGCCAGCCGGCGAGCGAAGGCTCGCGGCGGGTCGCCGCGGCCGAGGGGCTGGACCTTTCGGGGCATCGCGCCCGTCCGGTCACGCCGGAACTGCTGCGGCGTGCCGACCTCATCCTGGTGATGAGCACGTCGCACCGGTCAGCCGTGCTCGCGCTCGGCGCGCCGGCCGAGCGGGTGCAGGTGGTGAGTGAGTGGCCGGCGCCGGGCGAACCCGGATTGCCGGTGTTCGATCCGTTCGGCGCCTCGCTCGAGGCGTATGAGGAGTGTTGGCGGAGGCTGCAGCAGCACGCCCGGCGCATCGCGCCGCACGTGCGGCATGCGCTCCGTAAGCGGCGACCGTGACAAGGCGTTCCCCCACCCTGCGAGGGCTCCAGCCATGGCGATGACCAAGAGCGAGAAGATCTGGATGAACGGCCAGTTCGTGGCCTGGGACGACGCCAAGATCCACGTGCTGTCGCATGTGCTGCACTATGGCTCGAGCGTGTTTGAGGGTATCCGCTGCTACTCCACGAAGCAGGGCCCGGCCATCTTCCGGCTGGGCGACCACATCGAGCGGCTCGCGTACTCCTCGAAGATCTACCGCATGAAGGTGCCGTTCACGAGCGAGCAGATCGAACGCGCCTGCATCGAGGCTGTTGCCGTGAACGGACTTCTGGAATGCTACATTCGCCCGCTCGTCTACCGCGGCTACGCGCACGTCGGCGTGAACCCGATCGGCACGCCGATCGACGTCATGGTGGCGGCGTATCCGTGGGGCAAGTACCTCGGCGACGATGCGCTGACGAAGGGCGTGTCGGTCAAGATCGGCACGTGGGCGCGCATGGCGCCGAACACGCTGCCGGCGATGGCGAAGGCCGGCGGCAACTACCTGAACTCGCAACTGCTCAAGCTCGAGGCGGTGGAGGACGGCTACGCCGAGGCGATCGCGCTCGATACGAACGGTTACATCAGCGAGGGCTCGGGCGAGAACCTGTTCGTGGTCATGAAGGGGGAGCTGGTCACGCCCCCGATGCACAACAGCATCCTCGCCGGCATCACGCGCGCCACCGTCCTGACGCTGGCGCGCGAACTCGGTTACTCGGTGCGCGAGATGGTCATGCCGCGAGAACTGTTGTACGTGGCGGACGAAGTGTTCTTCACCGGCACGGCGGTGGAGGTCACGCCGGTGACCGCGGTGGACCGGCTGCCCGTGGGTGACGGTGAGGTCGGTCCGGTCACGCGCGCGATCCAGCAGGCGTTCTTTGGCATCGTCAAAGGCGATCTGCCCGACCGGCATGGCTGGCTCACGATGGTGCCGCGTTCAGTGGCGGCGTCGGGCAAAGCCTGAACATGCGCGTCGCGATCGGCAGCGATCATGCCGGTTTCGCGCTCAAGGAACACGTCAAAGCCGAACTCGAGCGCCTCGGCCACGACGTCGACGACCTCGGCACATCGTCGGCCGAGGTGAGCGTGGACTACCCCGATTTCAGCATCCCGGTCGGGGAACACGTGGCGAGTGGTCGTGCGGACCGTGGGGTGGTGGTGTGCGCCACCGGAATCGGCGCCAGCATCGCCGCCAACAAAGTCGGGGGCGTGCGAGCGTCCGTGGTCACCAGCGACGACACGGCGCGGCTGACGCGCGCCGACAACGACTCCAACGTGCTCGCGCTGGGCTCGAAGACCGCGCCGAGTGTCGAGGACGCGCTGCGCTGGCTGCGTCTATGGCTGGACACGCCGTTTGCCGGCGGTCGCCACGAACGACGCGTGAGCAAGATTCGCGACTACGAGGAGCGAAGCCGCCGCACCCCTTGACCCACGACGGGCCCGGCAGGGCCGGACGGGAGCCGCACGTGTCCGCCATCCAACGACAGGACAGCCAGGTCTTCGCCGCGATCGCCTCCGAGCAGGAGCGTCAGCGCTCGCAGCTGGAGCTGATCGCCTCCGAGAACTACGTCAGCGACGCCGTGCTCGAGGCCGCCGGCTCCGTGCTCACGAACAAGTACGCCGAGGGGCTGCCCGGTAAACGCTACTACGGCGGGTGCGAATACGTGGACGTGGTGGAGACCCTCGCTCGCGACCGACTGAAGCAGCTGTTCGGTGCCGCGCACGTGAATGTGCAGCCGCACTCGGGCGCCTCGGCCAACCTGGCCGCCTACCTCGCCGTGTCGGAGCCGGGCGATACGCTGCTCGGCATGAGCCTCGCGCACGGCGGACACCTCACCCACGGCCACCCCGTGTCGGTGAGCGGCAGGCTGTGGAAGTCCGTGCAGTACGGCGTGCGCCTCGAGGACGGCCGGATCGACCATGACGAGGTCGAGCGCCTCGCCCGCGAGCACCGCCCGCGCCTGATCGTGGCCGGCGCGAGTGCCTACCCGCGCACGATCGACTTCGAACGCTTCGGGCGCATCGCGCGCGAGGTGGGTGCGTCGCTGGTCGTGGACATGGCGCACATCGCCGGCCTCGTGGCGGCCGGGGTGCACCCGAGCCCAGTGCCTCATGCCGACGTGGTGACCAGCACGACGCACAAGACACTGCGCGGGCCGCGCGGCGGCGTGATCCTCTGTCGCGCCGAGCTGGCCGAGAAGGTGGACAAGAGCGTGTTCC
>CAZADU010000641.1:0-1969 GCA_964483945.1 uncultured bacterium | reverse complement strand
AAGTGCGCCGCCGCGTTCAGAGGGTCGGACTTGGTCGCCCGGCGGTAGAGTTCGAGTGCGTGATCGGAGTGGCCGCGCATCGCCGCGACATTGCCGAGGTCGGTGAGCACGGCGGAGTGCTCGGGCCAGGCCTTGAGCGCGGCCTCATAGGCGCGCTCAGCCTGATCGAAGCGGCCACCGCGACGGGAGTGCCAGCCGAGTGAGAAGGCAGCGAAGCCGTTGCCCGGGTCGTCCTGTGCGGCGCGCTCGAGGCGTGCTTGGCGAGCCGCGTCCCACGGCGCGTGCTGCAGCCCGGGCGCCTCGTGAAAGGGGGCTGTTTCGGTCTGCAGCGCCAGCGAGAACCGGTCGAGTACGAGCGGCACCAGCGGGGACGAGAGCGCGGCCACTGCAACCACCACGGTGAGGGCGCGCTCGCGCATCCGGAACCGGGGCCACAAAAGGCCGAGGAACAGCAGCACGGGCAGCGTCAGCCCGAGCCCGGTCAGGAATGGCAGCAGCAGGATGACGAGTGCCCACCCACGCGCGGTGTTAGGCGAGATCCACAGGCGCAGCTGTTCTTGGAGGGCGTGTTGCAGCTCGTCACGGCGCAGGAACACGAGGATGAGCCCGGCGAAGAGCAGGCCGGCGAACAGGGCCTCGAGCCCCATCACCAGCACATTCGCGGCGAGGTCCAGCTGCAGGTTGAAATCGCGACGCGTGTGCTCGAGCAGGGAAGCGAGGTGCACGAGCGTCTGCGCCGGGTCGCTGAACAGGAGCCAGCCCGCCAGCGTGAGGTGAGGTTGCACGAACGACGGATCGAGCTGGATCGCGCCGCGTACGTCGGCGAGCGCCTCGGCGCGCTGGCCCGACTGCTGCGCCAGCAGCCCGCGGCGATAGAACAGCCGGGCTTCGGCGGGAAGTGCGGTGATCTGTCGCGAGTTCTTCCATTGAACCCAGTCGGCGACGTCGCGCAGGTCCTCGGGCGGCTGCTGCGGAGGGAGTACCGAAGCAGTCGTCGCAGGCTCCGCCGCGGGCACGGTCGACACCTCGGGTTCCACGCCCTCGGAGGCATCCGAAGTGCCCGAGGTGGCTGGGCTCTCGGCGGGCTCGAGCGGCGCTGGCTCTGTAGCTGGTGCCTCCTGCGCACGTGACAGCGCGGGGAGGCTCAGCGTCAGTGCCACGAGGGCGAGCGCGAGTGCGCGCACGAGCGTGCCTCCCGGTGTTCCGCCCTGCGTCGTCCCTGCACGGTTCATGCGGCGCATTCCCTTGACACTCCGTGGCTTCGCTCCGTACCGTCCCCGGTTCACGAGCGGTATCGGCGTTCCCGCGCCCCCGCTTGAGAGTGTTCTGGCCGCTCCGGCGTGCTCCGGAAGCGCCGCACACCCCCAATCCCGGCCCCGCGCGCCCCGCGGGGAAGGGCCGGGCGGCCCGCCCGCCCGCCGGAGTCCACATGACCGACGCTTCCGCCATTGTCACGCCCTGGATCCGCATCCGGGACGCCTCCGCCCACGTCGGGTCCACCGTCGAGGTGCGCGGCTGGGTCACACATCGTCGCTCGAGCGGCAAAGTCCAGTTCCTCGTCGTCCGCGACGGGAGCGGGCTCATGCAGTGCGTGGCCGGTGTGAAGGACCTGAGTCCGGAGCAGTGGGAGGCGAGTGGCGCGATCACGCAGGAGACCGCCGTGCGGCTGCGAGGCCTGGTGAAGGCCGATCCGCGCCAGGTGGGCGGATTCGAACTGGCGGTCGCGAACCTCGAGGTGGTCGCCCTCGCCCCTGACTATCCGATCACGCCCAAGGAGCACGGCGTGGACTTCCTCATGGACCACCGCCACCTGTGGCTTCGCTCCCCGCGGCAGCAGGCCATTCTGCGCCTGCGCGCCGAGATCATCGCCGCATTTCGCGACATCATGGACCGCGAGGGCTTCACGCTCGTGGACGCGCCCATCTTCACGCCGAATGCGTGCGAGGGCACGACGACTCTGTTCGAGACC
>CAZADU010000640.1:0-12230 GCA_964483945.1 uncultured bacterium | reverse complement strand
GCGTCGTGCGCCACCGCCAGGTCGGCATCCAGGACGGCGTCGAGCCGCTGGTCGCAGCAGTGCGCGAGGCGTCGCACTGAGCCGGCGGTCATGTCTCGCGCCGCAGACCTGACTCGCTCGTGACATGCGCTGCTAGTTGATGACCCAGCGTGCACTCACATCGTCAAACGCGGCACTAGCGCGGCTCCCGACAGGTATTTTCTCGCGGTCTGTGATTGCGCGGCCCCGCGCCGCGTGCTACGACTGGCCCCTGTTCTGGAACGGACTCCACGTGCCCCTACGAAAGGAATTCCCATGATGCGTCGTGCCCTTCTCGCGCTGGCGCTTGTCGCCGTGCTTCCCGCGGCCGCGCTGGCCAACTCGTTCGCGGCCTTCGGCCCTCACTTCGGCTTCAGCTCCGGTCCGGACCAGTTCGTGGTTGGCGGGCAGCTCCAGTGGGGCGACATCGCGCCGAGCCTGGACTTCGTCCCCAGCCTGGACCTTGGCTTTGGTGACAACTCCACGGTCATCTCGATCAATGGCGACTTCCACTACCGCCTCGACACGGGTACGAAGTGGCAGCCGTACCTGGGCGGCGGTGTCGGGGTCCACTTCTTCTCGTTCGATAACGCCGGCCCCGGCGTGGACGACAGCCGCACGGACACGGGCGGCCACTTCATCCTCGGTGCCGACGTGGCGACCAAGACGAGCAGCCGGTTCTTCGTCGAGGCGCGGCTAGGCTTCTCGGGCTCGCCCGACTTCAAGGCGCTCGCGGGCTGGAGCTTCCGCGCGAAGTAGGCGGCATGCCGTTCCGCAATGCCGGCCTTCAATTCCGGGGCAGCACACCCCAGCTCGTCAGCAGCGGACCAGAACGCAACGCGCGGCGGCGCGCGGACCGGTCATGCCGGACCCCCGGCGGCCGGTCCGGTACCGCTTCCTCGATCTCGCCATCGAGAATGCGCTCGCCTGCGCCGATACCCAGCAGCGACAGGCTGGAGTCCCGGGAGCGCCCAGCCTGGAGCGCGGCTACCCGCCGCCGAAGGACCGGGGCGCTCATCATGATGTGTATCGGTCCTGTTCCGTTCCCCCGAGCGACACACGAGAGGATTCCGCCATGCTGCGACGTCTCATGATCACGTCCGCCATCCTCGTGATGCTGCCCGCGGTCGCGTCCGCCGATGCATTCGATTACTACGGCCCGCACCTGGGGTTCAGCTCCGGTCCCGACCAGTTCGTCGCGGGCGGGCATCTACAGTGGAACGGCATCGCTCCGCACGTGGCTTTCGTGCCCGGCGCGGACATCGCGTTCGGCAGTGACTTCACGATGGTGTCGCTAAACGGCGACTTCCACTACCAGATTGCCTCGAAGTCCAAGTGGCAGCCCTACGTCGGCGGTGGTGTCGGCCTCCACTTTCCTTCTGGCAACGCGGTCGGCGGCAACGATTTCTATGGTGGTGGCCACTTCATCCTCGGTGCCGCCGTCCCGCTGCAGGGCAGCGGCCGCTTCTTCACCGAGTTGAAACTGGGCTTCAGCGACTCGCCGGACTTCAAGGCACTGGCCGGCTGGAACTTCAAGTGACACGGGACTGACGCTCCGCATCGCGCTGCATCACGCCGGCCCCGCACTCGCGGGGCCGGTCGCGCTTTAACCCGGGCTATTCATGAACCGTGAGCCGAGAGGGGCGGATGTCCGTGAAGCGCAAGAAGCTGGCATGGCCCGCGACGCAGTCGTGTTGGGAACACTGCGAGGAGAGGGCCATGTCAGCGCCGCAGCGATTCATGGGCAGCCGGTCCTCGCAGGCCACGGGCTCATGAATAGTCCGGGTTAGGGCCGGCGCGTTCGCGCGCACGTCGCGGCCTCGCCTATGCTCGGCGCGGCTGTGTTCGACCCCGGAGGAACCCTGATGCGTCGTGCCCCGTACCGGTCCACCCGTCTGACGAGCGCGTTGTTCGCCGCACTCTGCGCGTTCGCTTCGCCGTCGCGCGCCGGTGTCGCGCCCGAGGCCGAACCCGTGCTGCGCCGCTACCTCGAGGCGACCGGCGGTGCGGCCGCTTTCGCGGCCGAGTCCACGAGCTATGCGCACGCCCGCATTGAGGCGTTCGGGTTCACGGGCAGCTTCGCGTCCTGGACGGCACGGCCCATGCGCCGCTACGCGCTCACCGAGCTCGGTCCGTTCAAGCTGCGCGAAGGCGTGGACGGTGTCACGGCTTGGCGCACGGACCCCACCACCGGTGTGGTGCGTGCGCTCGCAGACCACGACCTCGACCAGGCGCTCGTGGGGGCATGGTTTGAACTGGAACGATGGGCCGAGCCTAGCGGTGGCGGCGGTACGGTGAAACACGTCGGCCCGCAGAAGGACTCGCTCGGCTCGTACTCGGTGCTCGAGGTGATGCCGCCGGACCTGGCGCTCGGCGGGCGTGTGCTGCGCTCGCGCCGGCTGTGGTTTCACGACGGGACCGGGTTGCTGACGCGCATGGACGGCCGCGACGACCAGCGCGAGATCACGACGATGCTGAGCGACTGGCGGGCGGGGGGATTGCGCAAGCGTTCGTACGTGAACGAGACGGGTGTGGCGGACATGCCCGCCAACCAACTGCGCGCCACGTTCGACACGCTGCTCTCGAATGTGTCCGTCGCGGGGCTCGCGTTCACCGCCCCGCGCGAGGCGAGTGGCGGTGTGCGCTGGCTCGCGGCCGATGGCCGCGCGCAGTTGCCGTTCGAGTATCGCGCGCGCCATGTCTGGCTCAAGGCAACTGTCAATGGCGGACCGCCCGAGGACTTCCTGTTCGACACCGGTGCAAGCGTGACCGTGCTGGACAGCGCGTGGGTGGCCGAGCACGGGCTGCGAACCGAGGGGCGCATGCAGGCCGCCGGAGCGGGGGCTGCGGGTGGCGCCTCCTTCGCCACGCTGGGCTCGCTGCGCATCGCCTCGGCGACGGGCGACGGGGTGGAGATCGCCGGTGTGAAGGTGGCCGTGCTCGATGTGAACACCGGTTTTGCGCCGCTGTTCTGGCGGCGGATGGCCGGCGTGATCGGTTACGACGTCATCAGCCGGTTCGTGGTCACGATCGACTACGACGACAGCCTGCTCGTGCTGCGCGACCCGGCCACGTTCCGCTATGAGGGCCACGAGCAACCGCTGCCCATGGTGATGAACGGCACCGTGCCGGCACTCACCGCGCGGCTCGATGGCCAGGACGAGGGCCTGTTCCGTCTCGATGTGGGCAGCAGCAGCACGGTGGACCTGCACTCGCCATTCGCGAAGGCCCGCGGTGTCGTGCCACGACTTGGCCGCACGCAGCGGGTGGACGGCGTGGGCTTTGGGGGTTCGTTCACCACCGAGATCGGCCGGCTGCGCAGCATGAACATCGGCCCGTATGAATGGGACGATCCGATTGTGTCGGTCGCGCACGCCACCGAGGGCGCGTTCGCGAGCGAGGACTTCGCCGGCAACATCGGCAATCGCATTCTCGAACGCTTCCGGGTGACGTTCGACTACGAGCGCCGCCATGTGTACCTGGAACCCGGGGCGCGCTATCACGAGCGCGACCACCTGACGCGCTGCGGCGTGTTACTGACCCGCGCGAACGGCGTGGTGCGAGTGGCGAGCCTGCTGAGCGGCTCGCCGGCTGACCGCGGCGGTCTGCGCGACGGCGACGACGTGCTCAAGCTGGACGGCCGCGACATCGCCGCGTGGGACCTTCCCCAAGTCTCGGCGCTGCTCGATGACGGGTCGCCAGGGGAGAAGGTGGTGTTCCGCGTGCGCCGTGACGGCCGCGAGCGCGACGTGCGCGTGAGGCTCGCCGAGGTCGTGCGGTAGTCCGCGCCCCGGCGGGTGACTGCTGGCGACGTGTGCGGGCGCGCCCCGAGGCGGCGCCTCGCCGCGGAATAGCCATTCCCGACATGAGCGCGGCTGCCGTATGCTTGTTCGTCCGTTCCGACACGTGTCCCTCGGAGGCCTGATGCTCGCACCCAGAGCGCGCCGCATGCTCCCCGCGGCGGCCGCCCTGATATGGTTCACCGTCCTGCTGCTCACCGGCTGTGCCAAGCCGGATGCGATCGCGCTGCTGCCGAACCAGCGGCCGACCATCGAGGTGACGCAGGCTCCGGTGACCTCCGACCAGCCGTTCTTCTACGGCTACGAGTTGCGCTGGGCCGGCTTCGACGCGGACGGTCGTGTCGACCATTTCCGTTACACCATCGATCCGCCCACGCAGGCCGGCGCAGATACCGTGTGGGAGAGCACGCGCGACAACCGGCGCTCGTTCCTGTTCCGCTCGGACAAGGTGGACACACTCACCGACCGGACGGCAGAGGGCTATCACACCATCGTGCTCGAGGCCGTGGACGATCGCGGCGACTTCTCGGCGCCGGTGACGCGTTCGATCACTTCGTTCACCATCGCCCCCACGGTGCAGATCATCCAGCCCGTGCCGAACCATCTGTTCTCGCCCACGTTCGGGCCGTCGTTCCGGCTGGGCTGGCGCGGCGAGGATCCCGACGGGCGCGGCACGAACCGCCCGGTGAAGTACAAGTACAAGGTCTTCGTCGAGGACGGACCCGAGTTCGACTTCATCACGCTGTTGGTGAATCCCGACGCGCTGCGGCGGCACTACGCGCCGCACTTCGCGACCTGGGACTCGGTCGGCGGCGATGTGACTGCGGTGGACATCCGCGACCTCGTCCCGAACCGCAAGTATGTCGTCGCGGTGGTGGCGTTCGACGAGGTGGGCGCCTATTCGCCGGTCATGAACCTCGACGTGAACATGCTTTACTTCACGGTCGGGTTCGCGGGACTGCTGGGCCCCAAGTTCACCGTGTTCAATGAGAGCTTCTTCTTCGCCTTCCCGAGCGGTGGGTTCTCGCTCGACCCGGCCACGTTCATTCGCACCGAGGCCGCCGCGGGCCGCCCGGTGCGGTTCAACTGGTTCGCCACCACCAACGCGGGCTCGTTCGTGTCCGGCTACCGCTGGATGCTGGACGGCAACATCAGTGACGAGACTCCGCGCGACGATGAGGCGACGCAGACGAACCGCTGGAGCCGGTGGGGGGCGCAGACGACCGGCGTGGATCTGGCCGCGTTCAATCCCGTGGGCACGAGCGAGACGCACACGCTTTACATGGAGGCACGTGACAACATCGACCAGGTGAGTCTGGCGGTGGTGCAATTCACCGTCGTGAAGGCGATTTTCGACAAGGAACTACTGATCGTGGATGACACGCGGTTCCTCGGCGACCGTCCCGTGACAGGTGGCTGCGTGGATCGGCCGCGCGGTGCCTGGCCCACCGCGGCGGAGCTGGATACGTTCTTCTTTGCCCGTGGTGGCAAACCATGGAAGTGCTATCCCGCGGGCATCGTGTCGCAGCCCGGGCTGTTCCAGGGCTATCCCTTCGACACGCTCGGCACCCGATTCCTGCTCAACGGCACGCTCACGCTGACGCAATTGTCCCGCTACAAACATGTGATCTGGTATACGGACAGCAAGTCCGCGCGTAACGTCAACGAGCCGTCCATCACGGTGGACCCCATGTCCGAGCTGAGATGGCTCACGTACCCCGGCCGCACGAACCCGCTGGGCACGTGGGTGGCCCAGGGCGGTCAGTTGTGGCTGTTCGGCGGCGGTGCGGCCACGGCGATGCAGATCAATTGGGAGAAGCCGGGGACGGCGGCCGACGTGTTCTCGAACTCCGACGGCGAGCTGGTGCCGGGCCGGTTCATGTACGACGTGTTCGGCTGGCGCAGCGAGATACAGGCGAAGACCATCGCGCAGGCACAGAAGCCGCCGCACCCGATCAACCGTGGCGGCAGCGCGCTGGACTACTCGAGCCTGCCCGACTACCTGTTCGAGAAGAGTCCCGACACGGATCCGTTCGCGACGTACGCGCCGAACCGGACGAACCAGTCGGACTTCTATCAGACCGCGCACGCGGGCGAGGGCATCACCAAGCCGAACGAGGTCACCGAGGACCGCGACTTCGCGCCCGACGTGATCCGCATGGAGGCGGTGTTGGACACGGTGTACGAATCCGTTGGCGGTCAACTGGGCTCGCAGCGCCCGATCATGACCGTGTGGCATGGCGGGCGGAACGGTCAGGTCCATGTCTTCAGCGGCTTCCAGCTCTGGTACTGGCGGCGCGAGTACCAGCTGGCGATCGTGGACTGGGTCCTGCAGAAGGGCTGGGGCATCCCGCGCGAAAACGTCCCGCGCTGACGGCGTGACCCCGCCACTCGGACACAAGACCTGCGGCGTGACGCCGGACGTCGCCGGGAGGGATGCTGGTGTGGGTGTGATCGAGACCAGTCGCGAGTAGGCCGCAGCCAGGGATGGCGGAGGCCGTAAGCGAGCGTCAGGGAGGGGCGGGCAGGAGGCCCGACCCGACCGTTGGTCTCGATCACGCCCGCGCCGGCATCCCGACCCCTCAGAGATTCAGCGCCACGAGCGCGAGCGTCGCGCGCACGCCGGGGAGAAGTACTCGCGCTCAACGACCGAGCCTACGGCAGCGCCGGATGCGCCTTGTGGAACGAAGTCCGCTTCTGGAACGCCTCGCCCAGATCCAGCAGCAGCGCATCGTCTCCCGGTGAGCCCACCAGTTGGAACCCCAGCGGCATCCCCGCGTGTCCCGTTCCGCTCGGCAGCGCCAGCCCCGGCAGTCCGCACGCCGCGGAGAACGCGCCCACCGGGTCGCCATACGGCAGCGCGTCGTTCAGGTCCTGTTCCACCGGCGGCGCCACGCTCAGGAAGTTCGGCGCCACCAGCACGTCCCAGTTCGCCATGAAGTCGCGCGTCGCGCGCTGCACCACCTCGCGCACACGCATCGCCTTCACCGTGTCGGCGCCCGTGATCACCTCGGCGACCTCGCGCTGGCGTGGCGCCATCGTGTCGGTGAGTTGGCGCACGCGGCCGTCGTTCAAGAACGGTTCGAACGCCGCGAGTGCTTCGACCGTGATCAGCAGGCCCGAGACCTCGCCCGCAGGCAGGTCCGGCAACCCCGCCGCCTCGACCGTGAGCCCCATCGCGCGCAGTTCGCCCACCGCGGACTCGAACGCCGCCCGCACTTCCGGGCCGCTCGCTTTGGACCAATCGGGCTCGATGATCGCCGCGCGCAAGCTGCGCCACGCGCGGCGCGAGTCGCGTGCGAGCCTCACCGGGCCCGGGTCCGTGGACGGGTCGCGCGGGTCGGGTCCCGCGATCGCCGCCAGCACCGTGCGGCAGTCCGCGACCGAGCACGCGAGTGCACCCACCTTGTCGAACGTGTAGGCACCCACCATGCCGCCCGCGCGCGAGACGAGCCCGTAGGTGGGGCGGATGCCCGTGAGCCCGCAGAACGCGGCCGGGCACAGGATCGAGCCCCACGTCTCGGTGCCCAGCGCGAACGTCGCAAGCCCCGCTGCCACGGCCGCGCCAGAGCCCGACGACGAGCCGCCGGTCCAGCGCGAGGGGTCCCAGGGATTGCGCCCCGGGCCACTCGCCGACGCATTCGCGAAGCGGTAGCCCAGACAGCCCGCGAACTCCACCATGGCGGTCTTGCCGAGCAGGATCGCACCCGCGGCCTCGAGCCGGTTGACCACGGTGGCGTTCGAGTCTGGCACGCGGTCGCGCAGGAAACGAGTACCCCATGCGGTCGGCACGCCCTTGGTGTCGAACAGGTCTTTCGCCGCATACGGGATGCCATGCAGCGGGCCTTTCCAGCGCCGTGCGTTCAGTTCGGTCGCGGCGCGAGCGGCCTGCTCCAGCGCCAGCGAGGGGGTCACGTGCTCATATGCGTTGAAGCGCTCGTTCAGCCGCTCGATGCGGTCCAGGAACCCGCGGGTCAGTTCGATCGGCGAGAGCCGGCCGGCGCGCAACTCGGGGGCCAGTTCCTCGATGCTCGCGTACCAGACGTCGTCGCGCAGCATGTCAGCGCTCTTTGCGCGCGGCGTGCAGCGGGCGGAACACCACCGCCAGCTCGCCACCCGGCGGCAGCGGGTACTCGCGAAGTTTCTTGAGCGCGTCCAGTGTGCCGGTTCGCTGCCGGTCGAACTCCTTTTGCAGCGCCGCCGTCGCCATCGCGGGCTTGGCCGACGGCGGTGCGGCGGGCTTCGGGCGCTTGGAGGCCGCGGCCTTGGCGGCCAGCACGGGCGTGGCCGCCAACGCGGCCGAACCGGTCGCGAGCAGCGACACGAATCGCCGCCGCGAGATCGTGGCGGACGCGGCGCGCTCCGCGCTCGCCCGTCGCGGGCTCACGAGCGCACCTCGCGCGTGAGCGAACGACGCTCGAACGCTTCGAGCCGTGCACGGATGTCAGCCGGGCAGGGCATGCTGGCCTTCTTCTCGTAGTCGTAGAACACCTCCACGGTGCGCGCCTCGACCACCAGGCGCTGTGACTTCGCGGTGCGGATCACGTAGTCGAACCCAAACGAACGCGTCCCCACGAACGCACAGCGGATGCACAACTCCAATGCCTCGTGCATGAGTGCTTCGGAGCGGAAGTCGATGTCCACGTGCGCCAGGATGAACGGCACGTCGCGGTAGTTGTCGTCCTGCTTGAATTCGCGCCAGTACTCCTGCCGCGCCACCTCGAGATAGGTGATGTAGACCGCATTGTTGATGTGACCCATCGCATCGGTGTCGCGGAAGCGCGGGCGCAATGGGGCGACGATGGTCCAGCGTTCGGCTTCGGCCAAGCGGGGCCTCCCGGGAATGGGCGCGATCAGAATCCGTTCATCGGCATGAGGAATACGGGCCGCGCACGGAACCAGTTCTCCATCGTCTCGGCTGCGCCGCGCACATCCTCGACCAAGCCGGTCTCGGCGGCGCGCACCGGGCTCACTGCGCCGGCAGCGAGCATCGCGAGGATCTCGGCGGACGCCCCGAGCCGCGGCCGCTTGTCGGCCTTCGCGGCGGTACGCCCCGTCTCGGTGCGTACCGTGAGCCGCCCGTCGCGCGCGTGCACTCGATAGGCGCGCTCGTTCTGCGGCAACACGCTGTCGCGCACGTCCAGCACCACCTCGCCGCGTGCGTGTGGGGAGACGGGCAGCGCTTCGAGCGCGCCTTTGATATCGAGCAGCCGCAGGAACGCACCGTAGCCCAGGTGCCCGGTGCTGCGCACCACGCTCAGCTTGAGGTCGCCGCGCAAGTTGGCGGCGTCGCCCAACTGGGCTGCCCACGGGGCGTCGGCGGGCGCGGAGAAGATCACCTCGATGGCCTGGTCGCGCAGCCCGTGCAGGTAGCCGGTGAGTCCGCGGTGCGCGTCGGGTGTATGCGCCACGAACTCGTTCACCGTGAGCACCAGCTTCCATGGGCCGTCCCCGGCGTCCACCTGCACGTGCACGTAGCCCTCGATCTGCCCGCGGCGCCGCTCGTACACGACCCACTCGCCCTCGTAGCCCCACAGCCGCCGCTCCCACCATTCGGGGCGCCGTTCGAGCGCAAAATGGCCGCGCTCGCGCACGTGGCGCTGGTAGAGCTCCTGCACCAGCGGACGGTCCGGCATGCGCAGCCGGCGAACGCGCCGCGCCTCGTCCGAGGCGGGTAGCAATGCGGGCGGCACCGACATCATGGTGGGCATCTCGACGAGACCCCAGCCGAAGCGGCGGTAGAAGTCGCCGCGGAACGCGTAAAGCATGCTCATCGAGTCACCGCGCTGGCGCATCTCGCGCAAGGACGCGCGCACGAGTGCTTCGCCGATGCCGCGGCGGCGGTGCTCGGGCGAGACGGCCACCGAGCCGATGCCGGTCACCGGCACGCGTGTGCCGCGCACCCAGGCCTGGAACGGGTATAGCACCAGCGAGGCCACCAATTCGCCGTCGAGTTCGCCCACGCGCACGTCGCGCAGGCCAAAGCGCGGGTGGTCGCTGAAGAACTCGCGCCGCGCCTCCGCGCTCGAGACACGATAGGTGCGCAACGACAGCTCCACCAGCTTCTCGATGTCGGTGCGCCGTGCTGCGCGGTAACGCAGGGCGGGTGCGCGTGTCGTGGTCACAGGCGGCCCTCCTTCACCAGGAACAATGCCGCAGCACCATCGCGCGCCCGCGTGATGCCGGGTCCGCGCAAAGTCGGTCCGGCGCGAAGCGCATCCCGACCCTCGGCGCCCTGCCACGCCGGCGTGAAGTGGGACAGCAATTCGAAGCGGTAGTTGCCCTTGGGCAACGGCCCGGTCTCGCCGAGCAGTGGCGGCGTGTCGAACCACTGCCCCTGCACGCGCACCTGCGCCATGGCCACCGACACCGCCCCACCCGGCTGCTTGATCGCGATCTGCAACAGTGTGCCGTCGGGCACGCGCACGCGGCCCTTCACGCGCACCGCGCCATTCGCCATGCGGTAGGGCTCGAACTCCTGCACGACGGGCGCGCCTTCGGAAAGCCCGATGGTGTCGGGGAGCGATTCGAACGACAGCTCACCTGCGGGCTTGTCGCGGCCGCACGAGGCAAGCACGAGCAGCATCAGACACGCGAGAGCACGCACCCATGGGGCGCGTGCGAGGTTGGCACGTCGCATGGCGCCAAAGTAACAACTGCCCAGCTAGGGGGGAAGTGGTTCACATGCCCACGGAGCGTCGCGTGCGTTCGGCCTGCGCCAGGTGCCGGTGGGCGTGCACCACGATCACCCGGAGAGCATCGCCGACATTCATGCGGAACAGGGGCGAGACAGGGGAGGAGAACATGACGCGCAGGTCGTGGCCGTCCGCCTGCTGCATGAGCTCGCGGGTGCGCTGCACGCTGGTGAGGAAGTCGTCCACCACGCTGTCGCGTACCTCGGCTCCGACCCGGAACAGCTTGGGCGACGGTAGCGGCGCGGTGCCCTCCATGAGCGACTGCGTGAGCCAGCCCCCCACGAGCGACGGCTTCCACTCCCGGTCGGACTTGCCACGCGAGACGATTCTGGCGACCACGGTCGGGAGCGGGCCGTCCAGGTACGAGCGGTTCGCCAGGCAGAGGTGCTCGAACACTTGCGACACGCTCCAGCCGCCGTCGGGCGGCATCTCACGGAATTTGGCCTCGTGCAGCCCGGTTACCGCGACCCGGGTGCGCGGCTCGATGCGGTCCAACTCGGTCACGAGCTGTGCCAGCATGGGGGACTTCCAGGGATGGGTGGCCGTGGTCACAGGAGCCTCCGCCGTCGGGGGACGACGCGGCCGAGAGCGAGCCGCGGGCGACCGCAGCATACGCCAAGTCGCGAACCCGGTAGAGCTTCGCCGCTCTCCCCGCCGAGGCCGGACGGGGGCCGGCGGAGGCGTTGCCTCGCGACTCGCGGCTCTGTTAGCTTGCCGTGCCTGTCCGCGCGCCGGGGTGGTGGCCTGCACCCTCCTTGCATGCGCGCGAGGCACGCCGGCCCCGCCGGATGCCCCGACCGGGCCCATGTCGAGTCGAAAGGAGTCTCGGGTGAACCAGTCTTTCGCGAACCTGCGCCGAGCCGCCGCTGTACTGGCCGCGTTCGCCTTCCTCATGTGCATCACGCCCGCGGTCGCCGGTGCGCAGTCGGCAGCTGCCCCCGACGCCGCGGCCGCGGCCAAACCGGCGAAAGCCCCGAAAGCTCCGAAGATCTCGAAGCCCAAGACGCCCGTACCGCCTTATGAGGAGCGCCGCCGCGTGGACGGCGTGTACGCGCAGGGTGCCAACTGGCTGTCGTTTCGGTTCGGCTGGGCCAAACGCGCCGAGGACCTGGCCGGCAGCGGGCTCGTCGGTTACGGCATCGGCTACCAGCGCATGATGACGAAGAACTCCGCGTTCCTGGCGCGCATCGATCACGACGTGGTGGGCCACTACGGTCACGACGTGGACATCTCGGTGCCGTTCACGGGCGAGTTCCAGCGTCACTTCCTGTGGAAGTCCGCCGCAAGGCCCTATCTGGGCGTCGGTGCCGGCTATTACTATCGCAAGGCGTACCGCACGGGCTCCGACTACACGACCATGCCCACGAGCGGCGTGCACTTATCGCTCGGCGTGGTCTCGCCTGTGAGCGACCGTCACGTGGTCGGATTCGACGTGCGCATGGCCTTCGTCAAAGGCCGCGAGGACGTGACGAACCCGACGTTTGGTCCGGGCCAGGCGACCGAAACGATCTGGACCGCCAAGCTGAGCTGGGCGCTGGTCTACTGACGCCTGCGGGCCGGGTGTTGGACGACACGCCCGTGAGTCGCCGCGCCGCGCCACGGTGCACGGCAGAGGGCGCATGAAACCGTTCTCCGGGTCATTCGATCGCGACTGGGACTGGAAGCGGCCGCACATGTGGCGCCGCCAGTACGAGCTGCGCGCGGGTGGCGAGTTGAT
>CAZADU010000639.1:0-3226 GCA_964483945.1 uncultured bacterium | reverse complement strand
GGCGCTCACCGGCGTGGCATGGTTCACGCGGCGCGGCAAGTTCCCCGTCGCACTCGCTTCGGTGGTCGCGCTTGTACTTCTGCTATCCGAGTTGTGGCCGGTGAGCCGCGCGGTGATGCAGCCCACCATCGGCGAGCCGGTCGCGCGCAATCTCGATACCGGCCGCGACGACGTGGTGGAGTTCCTCGAGAAGGCGGGGCCCGCGGGCACGTTCCGCGCATTCTTCCCGGAGTCCGAGCTGTTCCAGGACAACCGGCTCGCCGGTTTCGGCATCGGGCTGGTCGGCGGCAGGCATTCCGCGAAGACGAAGCTGTTCCAGGACCTGATGGAGACCAATGCGCTCTACCAGCTGCCGTGGCTGGCTCTGCTCAACGCGCGCTACTGGGTGTTCTCGCGGCCGGTCTCGCCGACCGACATCCCGGCCGACTGGTTCGCGCTGCTCAAGCAGGTGCACGCGGGACCCGGGGGCGTGGTCTACGAGTACGCGCTCGCCATGCCGCGCGCGACGGTCGTGGGTGCCTGGCAGGTCGTGCCCGACACGGGACGCGCAGTTCTCGATTCGGTCAGTGCCGTCGTGCGCAATCCGGCCGGGTTCACGTGGCTCACGTCTGATCCTGGCATCCCTTCCGGTGAAGCCGAGGCCGCCGGCACGGCCACGATCACGCGTTACGGCCTGCACGAGGTCGAGGTCGAGGTGGACGCCACCCGGCCGGCGGTGCTGAGACTGGCCGACCTGTGGTAC
The DNA here is from genome assembly GCA_964483945.1 of uncultured bacterium. Taxonomy (GTDB): domain Bacteria; phylum Eisenbacteria; class RBG-16-71-46; order RBG-16-71-46; family RBG-16-71-46; genus JAIOPA01. The sequence goes on along the minus strand of CAZADU010000639.1, from coordinate 2,484 downwards.
CCGGACTGGAAGGTGACCGTGGATGGCCGGCCGGCCGGGCTGCTGCGTGCCGACCATGCGCTGCGCGCGGTCGCCGTGCCGCAGGGTCGTCACAAGGTGGCGTTCAAGTTCGTCTCGGGATCGTTCATCGCGGGGTTGTGGCTGTCCATCGGCAGCACGGTCGTCGCGCTGGCGCTGCTGGGGGCCGGCTGGTGGACGAGCCGGCGCCGCGAGCCCGCCGCACCGGCGACCACGGAGGAGATCGCGACCTGATGGAGAAGCTGATCATCATCCCCACCTACAATGAGCTCGAGAACATCGATCCACTGCTCGAGCGGCTGCTCGCGCTCCCTTACGAGCTCGAAGTGCTGGTGGTGGACGACGGTTCGCCGGACGGCACCGCGGACCGGGTCAAGTCATGGCAGGCGAGGTCGCCGCGTGTCCACCTGCTGCAGCGCCCGAGCAAGCTGGGGCTGGGCTCGGCCTATCGCGACGGATTCCGCTACGCGCTGCAGCACGGTGCGGAGTACATCTTCGAGATGGACGCGGACTTCTCGCACGACCCGGACGCGATCGGCGAATTCCTCGAAGCGGCGAAGGACGCCGATGTCGTGCTGGGTTCGCGCTACCTGCATGGCGTGACGGTGGTGAACTGGCCGCTGTCGCGGCTGATCCTGTCGTACAGCGCCAACGTCTATACGCGCATCATCACCGGGCTACCCGTGGCGGATGCGACCGGCGGCTTCAAGTGCTTTCGTCGCCGTGCGCTTGAAGGGATTGCGCTCGACCGCGTCAAGACCGAGGGCTACGGCTTCCAGATCGAGATGTCGTTCCGCTGCTGGCGGAAGGGATTCCGCATCACGGAGATCCCCATCATGTTCGTGGACCGGCGCGCCGGTGTGTCCAAGATGAACAAGCGCATCATCTACGAAGCGGCGTGGCTGGTGTGGAAGCTGCGCTTCCTCGACGTCGTGGGACAGCTCTAGATGAAGCGTGCAGCCTGCTCCGGCCTGCGGGCGCTGCTGCCGATGCTGCTGGCGCTCACCTTCGCGCCTGCCGTGGTCGGTGCGCAGGGCAAGTGGGAGACCTACCTGCACATGCAGACGTGCAACGACCTGCTCGTGCTGCGCGACACGGTGTGGGTCGCCACCGGAGAAGCCGGCCTGCTGCGCTTCTCGCGCTCGAATGGCGAGTGGGGCGCGATCACGCGCGAGCCCAGCGGGCTCGCCGGCAACAATGTGCAGACGGTCGCGTTCGATCGCTCCGGCAACCTGTTCGCCGCGGTCCCGGGCAAGGGCGTGAGCCGGCTCGGCACCGACGGCCGCTGGTCGCTGCTCAACGCGTTCGACGGCCTGCCCTCGGACACCTCGCTGGTGCTGCGGGCGATGGGGGACACCGTCTGGATCGGTACGACACGCGGCTTGGCGCTGTGGGACGGCGAGACCGTGGCCGGTTCCGTGCCCGACCTCGGCACACCGTCACCGTTCTCGAACAACAACATCACGGGTATCGCCATCACCGGAGACACTCTGTTCGTGGCCACGCCCGACGCCATCTATCTGGCCCGCTTGTCGCAGCGATTGAAACCATGGACGGACATCACCGCGGTCTTCCCCCTCAACAACATCGACGTGCGCGGCATCGCCAGCGACGGGCGCACGCTACTGACACTCATCGGCGGACTCAACTCGGGCGGCGCTGTCATCACGAGCGGCTTCCGCTGGGTGCCCGGCAGCGGCACTTGGACGGTCGAGAATCCCGCCCTCTCGGGTGCGGGCCAGTCGCTGCGCCGATTGCGCGACGACAATGGTCTCATCCTCGCGACCACGCTCGCCGGGACGCACGTGCGCGACGGCTCCGGAGTGTGGACGCAGTTCCCGCAGAGCCCCGCCACCGACAACCTGGACAACTCCGCGCTCGAGGTGAGTGCGATCATCGTGCCGTCGCCGAACCTTTCGGCCCCGCCCGACACGTTTGTGTTCGGGTCCACGGCCGGCCGGCTGCTCGAGCGCTCGCTGCCACAGTGGACGTCGCAGACGCCGCCGGGCCCAGTGGGCAACAACTGCCGCGCGCTGGCCTGGTCCCAGGGTACGTTGTACGCGAGCTATAACGGAGAGGGCGTGGGTCACCTGAAGAATGGCGTGTGGCGCAACTACCCGGCCGGCACCACGTGCGTCGGCCCGGCTTGCGACACCACCTACGTCGCCACGAGTTTCCCTTCAACGATCCTCGTGGATCCGCTCGACAACCGGAAGTGGGTGTCGTTCTGGGAGGGACCGCTGACGGTGTTACAGGACGAGACATCGCCGCCCGCGTTCCAGCACCTCTACTACAGCAGCGGCAACGCCGACAGCGCTCATCTTCACTACACCATCCACTCCGTGGCCGCGGACTTCACGAGGCTCACGACGGACACCCTCACCGGCAAGGTCCTGACGGAACCCGGCCGCTGGTTCGGTCTGGACTCCGACCGCATCGGCGCGGACATCGGCATCCCGCAGGGAC
>CAZADU010000638.1:0-2008 GCA_964483945.1 uncultured bacterium | reverse complement strand
GACGACGAGCTCGGCGCACTCGTCGGGGTTGGCCAGATTGGCCCTTGCGGCCAGGACCTGGCCCCCCACGCCCCGCACCGCCGCCACCACCCCCTCCGCGGCCGCGTCGTTGCGAAGATAGGCGATCGCCACGTTCCAGCCGCGGCGGGCCAGGTCAAGCGACACCGCTCTCCCAATGCCCCGGCTGCCCCCGGTGACGAGGGCCCAGGGCCGCTCGCCTTCGCTCAACGCTGGGCCGTGCGAGCTGCTTGCCATTCAGCATAACGGGTCGCGGCCAGGCGGGCGGCGGCGCCAGGGATCTCGGCAATCTGTTGCAGGGCTGCGGGCTGGGGGTCTCCACCCACCGGCATGTGCAACCGGTAGTAGCCTCGGCTGTGGAGAAAAACGCTACGCTTAGGAAGCAGCCGGAAACAACCGATTCCGACGAAGAAAGCGCTGGACAAAGCTGCTCGGATGCGGTAAACAATCGTGGGTAACCTGGCCCGGAGGGACTCATGGTTGGCGGCGCCACGAAGGATCGAGGTCCGGCGACGAACGAGGCATTGGCGACGATTCGCAAGAAGCACGCGATGCTGCGGGGGGTCTTGGACGAGCGCGCGGAACGGTGGTGGGCGGGAAGTGAGGCGATCGCCCAAGGCCGTGGGGGTGTGGTCTTGGTTCACGAAGCTACCGGCATCAGCCGATCGACGCTTTCTAGAGGGATTCGGGAGATCGCGGCGCGGGTGGCTGACAGAACCGAGCCCGATGGGCGGATCCGGCGGCCGGGCGGGGGTCGGAAGCGACTGGTCGTCAAGCAGCCCGAACTGCTTCCGGCGCTGAAGCGGTTGGTGGACCCTGCGACCAGGGGCGATCCGATGTCGCCGTTGCTGTGGACATCGAAGAGCGTCGATCATCTGGCGACCGCGTTGCAAGCGGAAGGGCACAAGGTGAGCGCCACCACGGTCGCGCTGTTGCTTGAGGAGGCGGGCTACAGCCTGCAGAGCAACCGCAAGACGCTGGAAGGGACGTCGCATCCGGACCGCGACGGACAGTTCCAGCACATCGCGGCGCAGAGCGTTGAGTTCATGAGCGCGGGCGAGCCCGTGATCTCCGTGGACACGAAGAAGAAGGAGCTCGTGGGGCGCTACCGCAACGGGGGCCGCGAGTACCAGGCGAAGGGAGCGCCAGAACCGGTGTTGGTCCACGACTTCAAGGACCCCAAGCTCGGGAAGGCCATCCCGTACGGAGTCTACGACGTCGAGCGAAACGCCGGGTGGGTCAACGTCGGTATCGACCACGACACGTCCGAGTTCGCCGTCGAGTCTGTGCGCCGCTGGTGGCGCACCATGGGTGCCGCGGTCTATCCTGGCGCCAAGCGTCTACTCATCACCGCCGACGGTGGCGGTAGCAATGGCTACCGCACAAGGGCCTGGAAGTTCGAGTTGCAACGGCTCGCCGATGAGTGCGGGCTCGAGATTACGGTGTGTCACTTCCCGCCTGGGACGAGCAAGTGGAACAAGATCGAGCATCGGCTCTTCTGCCACATCACGCACAACTGGCGCGGCCGGCCCCTGGTAAGTCACGAGGCCGTGGTCAGCCTCATCGCCAACACAACCACGAAGAAGGGTCTGACGGTTCGGGCCGCCCTCGATACCGGGTCCTATGCAACCGGCGTGAAGCTAACCGCTGCGCAGATGGCCACCCTCAAACTGTCCCCGGCCTCCTTCCACGGCGAGTGGAACTACACCCTCGCGCCTCGTCTCCAGACCCCTGAGGTCACCTCACGGTGCTGAATATTTTCGGAGCGTTTGTTCCCGGCTGCCCCCTAAGTGAAACAAGGACGATCCGCCAGTCAAGCCGCGTCGTCGCGGGCGCCGGGAAGGTCACGTAGCCCTGGTCACCAGTCTCGGGCATGGCGTAGTAGCTGCGGTCGCTCGCCAGGAGCTCCTGCAGGTGATCGATCCCCTTCGTGTCCTTGGCGCGCACCGGTTTCACGACCCGGCGCTCGATCGGGCGATCCGGGCTCCAG